>NZ_CP027228.1:0-302638 GCF_002998925.1 Mogibacterium diversum
ATGTCTGATTCTGAAGATTCCTTGTTAATCTGCCCTTCATCAGAAAATCCGATTTCAACAACCTTTCTATTAGTGATGACCTTAAAACCGTTTTGTGAAGAGGCTGATAGAAATGCATCTCTCACATCTTGAGCTTTCATCGATTCAGGAAATACCCTGCCGTCTGCTTGTGTCACGGTTTTGATTCCTCGAGAATCAAGGAATGAAACCAGGTCGGTATTGCTATATTTATACAGAATCTTGCGGATTGTTTTTCCAGCATCACCATAGCAGCTAGGGAAGTTCTTGATGCTGCCAGCATGCGTGATGTTGCAATGACCATGGCCACTCATCAGGAGCTTCGTCCCAACACGGGAAGAACTTTCGAGGATTAAGCCACCGGTTTTTAGGTTTGCAGCACACATCAGTCCTGACGCACCAGCACCGACTATTATCACATCAGTGCTGATTACAGATGATGTACTTGCAGCTGCAGGTGTGAAAGAGCGCACGCTTTTACCCCTCGCAGAAATGTCATGATGGTTAGTTCTATCAATGTTTTTTAATCTTGTGCTCTGTTTCAATTCAGTCTCCTAGGTGTATAATGAGAGTCACACAATTATAGCATAAGTTGTAGTTGTAATAGATGAAGCTGTATCAAGGTGAATTCAAATAGGAGGGCTTTTGGGTATTAATCTCAATGTTATATATGGCGTCATGATTCCGTTTATCGGGACATCTCTTGGCGCATTTTGCGTATACTTTATGAAAAAAGACCTCAGTAAAGGTGTTGAGCGTATGCTCAGTGGCTTTGCTGCAGGCGTAATGGTTGCCGCATCTATATGGAGTCTCCTAATTCCTGCTATGGAGGAGAGTTCGGGCATGGGGAGACTCGCCTTCATACCAGCGGTGATTGGATTTTGGATTGGAATCGGCTTTCTGCTACTTATGGATCACGTGATTCCTCATATGCATGCTGCTACCAATGAAGTGGAAGGGCCAAAGAGTAGTTTGTCTAGGACGACGATGCTGGTTTTAGCGGTCACACTTCACAACATCCCTGAGGGGATGGCTGTCGGCGTCGTATTTGCTGGCTGGATGACTGGCAATTCAGGGATATCACTTGGGGGTGCGCTTGCGCTTTCACTTGGAATAGCTATTCAGAACTTTCCTGAAGGGGCAATCATATCCATGCCACTTTACTCAGCTGGCTCATCGAGGCACCGTGCATTTAGAAATGGCGTGCTATCGGGTGTGGTTGAGCCGATAGGTGCCATTCTTACGATAATATTCGCACAAGCGCTGACTCCGATTCTGCCGTACATGCTCAGCTTTGCAGCTGGAGCAATGCTGTATGTCGTTGTAGAAGAACTTATACCTGAGATGTCAGAAGGAAAACATTCGCATAGTGGTGTGCTTATGTTCGCTGTTGGATTTTCAATCATGATGACACTAGATGTTGCGCTTGGTTAAAGAAAATTAGGAGGGCTAAAGATGTCTATTTCGAAAATTGTAGAGGAATTAAAAGCTGATGAGAGAAATGCCGAGTATACAAGACGCGGTATTCCGCCAATTTTTCAGCTTAATAAAGATGCCAAAATATTGATAATAGGTCAGGCTCCAGGGAGAAAAGTAGAGGAGTCTAAAATTCCTTTTGACGACAAGTCGGGAGAAAAGCTAATCTCTTGGATGGGTATAGATAGGAAGACCTTCTATTCCGATAAGATTGCGATTTTACCGATGGACTTTTATTATCCAGGAAAGGGCAAGACAGGGGATTTGCCGCCAAGAAAGTTCATAGCAGAGGAGTATCACCATGAGATTTTGGATGAGCTCACAGATATAGAGATGACTCTTCTAATAGGGAAATATTCTATGGATTACTACCTAAAGGGGGAGATGAAGAGGAATTTAACTGAAACCGTAAGGAGCTACGAAGAATACCTGCCAAAGTACTTCCCGATAGTACATCCGAGTCCGCTCAATTTCCGCTGGCAGGCTAAGAACTCGTGGTTTACGGAAGAGGTGGTGCCTGTACTAGCTGAAAGAGTTGCGAAAATACTCGGTTAAAACGCGGTTATTCAATTGAAATGTGGAGCTTAATCTTACATTGCTCAAATTGGCAGCTGTGGACTATATCTTTTGAGATTAATTTTGACTTTTAAACATGTACGGAGGTAAAGGGATAAGATGGATGTTAGATATAAATTAGGATTCGGACTTATGAGACTGCCCCAGACGAATCCAGATGACGCAGAGAGCATCGATATACCTGAGTGCGAACGCATGGCAGATGCGTTTATAGATCAAGGATTTACATATTTTGATACTGCATGGATGTATCATAATAAGGAGAGTGAACCAGCGACAAAGAAGTTTCTCGTAGAGAGACATGAAAGGAGCGAGTACACGCTTGCTACCAAGATGCATACAGGTTTTTTTGACACGGAAGAAGAGCGAGATGCGTATTTTGAAGCGCAGCTCGAAAAGACTGGTGCGGGATATTTTGATTATTACCTGCTTCATGATGTCGGCCGTGATAATATAGACAAATTTAAAGATCTTCACTGCTTTGAGTACCTAAAACAGAAGAAGGAGGCCGGCATTATAAGGCATCTCGGTTTCTCTTCACATGAGGATGCTGAGCATATAGATAAGTTCCTGACTGATCACCCAGAGTTTGAATTTATTCAGTTACAGATCAATTACCTCGATTGGAACAGTGAGGGCGTTCAGTCCAGAAAGTGTTACGAGGTAGCTGTTAAGCATGGAATGGATGTCGTGGTAATGGAGCCTGTTAAGGGCGGAATTCTTGCAAATGTTCCGCCAGAAGCTGAAGCTCTACTCAAGTCGTACCATCCCGATATGTCCGTCGCTTCTTGGGCGATACGTTTCGTTGCTAGCCTAGAGAATGTAAAAGTAGTTCTGAGTGGCATGAGCAGCATGGAGCAGCTACTCGACAACACCTCATACATGAAAGAGTTCAAGCCTCTATCACAAGAGGAATATGAGATCATAGATAAAGTGGTCAGTATAATAAATAGCTCCATTACTATCCCGTGCACAGCCTGTTCGTACTGCACGGAGGGATGTCCTATGAATATTCCTATTCCGAGATATTTCTCTCTGTACAATACGGATATGCACGAAGATAGCGATAGAGAGTGGACGCCTCAGTGCGAGTACTACGAGAGAACGACTATGACATTTGGAAAGGCCAGCGAGTGTATCTCGTGCGGTCAATGTGAGGCGATATGTCCGCAGCATCTGCCAATTATAAAGGATCTTGAGATGGTGGCAGAGCATTTCGAACAAGAGTAGATAGTAAACAAATGAGGCTGTCTGATTGGAGCATTAAAACAACTTATGGAGATATAAGCTGAGAGAAACCGTGATATGCACCTTCTTTACCATATAAGTGGTGAGGGAGGTGATTTTTGTGGCGTAGTAGTGTACAGGGAAAAACACATGTGCATTGTAGTTAGATATCCTTGACTTATAGGGGTAGGGGGTATATGATATCGACGTAGATTTTATTCTATATAGATAGACTATTAAGCGTTTGCATGTGAGGAGAAGAGATGACAGAAATTTCTGAGCGCCACCGAAAGCGTTCGCATATGGAATATAGGAACCTGATGAACAGGCTTAAGAGAATTGAAGGACAGATTAGGGGTATCGAAGGAATGCTTGAGAAGGATGCATACTGTCCTGATATATTGATTCAAGTTTCTTCTGTAAATAGTGCGCTTAACAGCTTCAACAAGGAGCTAATGGCGAGCCATATCAGGGGGTGCGTCGCTAATGATATAAGAAATGGTGATGATGAGACTATTGATGAGCTCGTCAAAGTCATGCAAAAGCTCATGAAATAGATAAGGGAGGAGATTAGATGGATAAATATAATATCACTGGTATGAGCTGTGCTGCTTGCCAGGCACATGTCGAGAAGGCAGTGGGCAAGGTTCCTGGGGTGGAATCGGTATCCGTAAGTTTACTTACCAACTCCATGGGAGTAGAGGGTAGTGCGAGCAGCGAAGCTATTGTAAAGGCTGTAGAGGATGCTGGATATGGTGCAGTTGTGCAAGGTGTAGAGGAGAGCCAATCTTCTACAAATTCTCTCGAAGCTCAAGAGAAGGCTCTCGAGGATAAGGAAAGCCCTGTCCTGAAGCGAAGACTTGTAACATCGGTTGTGTTCCTGCTAATGCTAATGTATTTCTCGATGGGACACACAATGTTTCATCTGCCACTTCCAAAATTTCTAGATGGAAATCACATCGGGATCACTGTTATACAGATGGTTCTGGCGGCAATAGTTATGTTTATCAACAAGAAGTTCTTTGTCGGCGGATGGAAAAGCGTGCGCTCAGGTGCGCCAAGCATGGATACATTGGTTGCGATGGGTTCTATGACATCGTTTCTATGGAGCTTTTATATACTGATGCAGATGACCAGAAGTGTGACTGATGGTGATACCAAGGCTGTGATGGCTGGCATGCACAACCTGTATTTTGAGTCAGCAGCTATGATAGTTACTCTTATTACTGTTGGTAAGCTCCTCGAGGCTCTTTCGAAGGGTAGGACAACTGATGCGCTAAAGAGTCTGATGAAACTCGCACCCAAGACTGCGGTTATAGAGCGTGATGGTGAAGAGACCTTAGTTCAGATTACTGAAGTTAAGACGGGTGACGTTTTCGTCGTTAGACCTGGTGAGAGCATTCCGGTGGACGGAGTGATAATCGAAGGCGGAACGGCGATAGATGAATCTGCGCTGACAGGAGAAAGCGTTCCAGTAGATAAGTCGATTGGTGACGAAGTGTCGGCAGCTACGATTAATAGAACTGGATTTATAAGAGCTAAGGCTACACGCGTTGGAGAAGATACAACTCTATCGCAGATTATCAAGATGGTCAGCGATGCAGCGGCTACCAAGGCACCTATTGCCAAGATAGCTGATAAGGTGTCTGGAATATTCGTTCCGATAGTCATCATAATCGCTGTAATCGTGACGCTGATCTGGATATTTGTCGGACAACCATTTGGATATGCGCTTGCTAGAGGTATCGCTGTGCTAGTTGTAAGCTGTCCTTGCGCACTTGGACTGGCAACTCCAGTAGCTATCATGGTCGGAAGCGGGCTTGGTGCTAAAAACGGAATATTGTTCAAGACTGCTAGTTCACTAGAGGAGACGGGCAGGATTCAGATAGTCGCTCTCGATAAGACAGGAACGATTACTAAGGGCGAGCCTACAGTCACAGATATAAAGCCTGCAGATGGAGTTACAGCAGTTCAGCTGCTTAATATCGCTAACGCTCTCGAAGCTAGAAGCGAGCATCCTTTTGCACTGGCTATTACTAGATACTTTGAAGAGAAAAGAGAAGAACTTAAGCTCGCAGATGTCGAGATTGAAGCCTTTGAAGCGATATCAGGAAAGGGCATCCAGGCTAAGCTAGTAGGTGCTGAATCCAAAGGCGACTTATATGCAGGAAGTGTAAAATACATATCTGCGCTTGTAGAAGTAGCTGATGATATCAAGACTGAAGCAGATTCGCTGGCGGCACTGGGAAAGACACCTCTTTTATTTGCCGGTGGCGGAAAGCTGATTGGTATGATCGCTGTTGCAGATACGGTTAAGGATGATAGCAGAAGTGCAATCGCTGAGATGAAGAGGCAAGGCCTCAAAGTCGTTATGATTACAGGTGATAACGAGAGAACTGCACGTGCAATCGGTGATCAAGCTGGTGTTGAATATGTCGCATCGGGAGTGCTTCCAGATGGAAAAGAAAACCTGATAAGGGAACTTGGAAAACTAGGCAAGGTTGCGATGGTAGGAGATGGAATAAACGATGCTCCTGCACTCACTAGGGCAGATGTCGGAATTGCAATCGGAGCTGGTGCTGATGTAGCGGTCGATGCTGCAGATGTAGTGCTTATGAACAGCCGTTTATCGGATGTCTCCGGAGCTATAAGGCTCAGCAGGGCTACGCTTAGAAATATACATGAAAATCTATTCTGGGCATTTTTCTATAATATCCTTCTCATTCCGCTTGCTGCAGGTGCTTACGTACACTTCATGAAAGGATGGTCTATGAACCCTATGTGGGGTGCGGCAGCTATGAGCCTCTCTAGTTTCTGCGTATGCATGAATGCGCTCAGATTAAATCTGTTCAAGGTTCACAATGCAAACAGGGACAGGCACGGCAAAGGTGAGGTTAGTGAAACAAAATTGAATTCGCTAATTGCGAAAGTTACGGGAAATGAAGAAAGCTCCGAGGAGCCGGGGCAAAACGAAACAAATAATTTGCATGAAGATAATTTAAAGGAGGGCAAAGTTATGACAAAGACTATGAAAATCGAAGGTATGATGTGCGGACACTGCGAAGCCACTGTAAAGAAAGCACTTGAAGCTATCGAGGGTGTAAATTCAGCTGAGGTTAGCCATGAAGCAGGAACAGCTGTAGTCGAGCTATCAGAAGAGGTGCAGGATGAAGTTCTGCAGAAAGCTGTAGAAGACAAAGATTATAAAGTTTTATCTATTGCATAGCAAAATGGTATGTTACAATTACCTTGTACACGGCTTAAGCCGTTAAGCATTAAAGGTAAGAGGAGAGGTAATTATGATCGCAAAAAGTATGGAACCCTTCCTAGCGGGCAGCTCAGTTATCAGAGCTATGTTCGAAGAGGGTAAGAAGATGGCAAAGGTATACGGAGCAGAGAATGTTTACGACTTCAGTGTTGGAAACCCTGGACTACATCCACCAAAGGAGTATAGAGAAGCTATCAACTACGTTAACAACGAGATGGATCCGCATCTAGTTCACGGCTACATGCCTAATGCTGGTTTCGAGTCCACAAGAACAGCGGTAGCTGAGAATCTCAATAAGAGATTTGGATCAAACTTTACTTTTGAAAATATCATCATGACAGTTGGAGCAGGTTCTTCGATTAACGTAATCATGAAGACTATCTTTGACCCAGGTGATAAGCAGGTTGTATTTGCTCCATATTTCGTTGAGTATGCAAACTGGGCTAGCAACTACCATGCAGAGACAGTAGTTGTTCCTCCAAATGAAGCAAATGGATTCGAGCCAGATCCAGAGGCACTCAAGAAGGCTCTTGATCCAAAGGTTAAGGCAGTTATTATCAACAACCCTAACAATCCAACAGGAGCAATCTATTCGCGTGAGACTCTCGAGAAAATCGCAGAGGTTCTAAAGGAAGCTGAGAAGGAATATGGACACCCTATTTACCTAATCTCTGACGAGCCATACAGAGAGCTTGTATACGTAGATAAGGAAATCGTGTTCATTCCAGACCTATATGACAACACGATCATCGCGTACTCATGGTCGAAGTCGCTGTCGATTCCTGGAGACAGACTAGGATACCTCGCTGTATCTCCAAAGTCTGACAACGTTGAGGAGTTTATGGCAACTGCAACTGTCGCTAACCGCATCTCTGGAGACACTAACGCTCCATCGATTATTCAGCTAGCAGTTGAGAGATGCCTGGATGCACAGGTTGATATCCCATATTACAAGAAGAATGCTGAAGATCTATACAAGATTGTGACAGATGCTGGATTCACAGCAGTTGTCCCTCAGGGCGCTTTCTACCTATGGGTAAAATCACCAGTTGCTGATGAAAAGGAACTAGTAGCTGCTGCTAAGGAGGAGAGAATCCTTGCAGTACCTGGAAGCGCATTCGCTTGCCCTGGATACATCAGACTTTCGTTCTGCATCTCTAATGAGACTATTCAGAGATCAGCTGAGTCGTTTGCTAAGCTAGGAAAGAAGTATTTCGGATAAGCTGATATGAGTGATGAGTAATAGTGATGCGTCTCTAGAGAGGCATGCATTATAGACTAAAACTTCAGAATTGTGATAAAATAAGCGTGTGAGAATATTTCTCACACGCTTATTGTTTTTACGAAGAGAGGATAAGATGGAGAGGATTGCGAGTTTTAACGTAAACCATGATACCCTTGAGAAGGGCATGTATATTTCTAGGATAGATGGAGATGTAGTGACCTATGATATTAGGATGAAAAAACCGAATATGGGGGACTATGTTTCAAATGAGGCACTGCATACATTCGAACATCTATTTGCAACCTACGCGAGAAACAGCGAGATTTCCGATAAAGTCATATACATTGGGCCTATGGGATGCAGGACTGGATTCTACCTACTGATGAGAGATACCGCCACAAGGCAGCAAGCGATAGACCTAGCGAGAGAGTCGTTTAAGTTCATATCAGAGTATAAAGGTGAGATTCCGGGTGCAGCAAGGAGCGAATGCGGAAACAGTGAAGAACACGATCTCGAGGCGGCGAGAGCTGTTGCGATAGATATGGTAGAGGTTCTGAAGGACTGGAATGAGGAGAAGCTTGATTATGACTATGAAGGATAAGAGTATAGGTGCGGCCTTCTGCGATGCAGCTGCGGTAATTGGTGGCAATGATAGACTAGGGATAGTCTGTGCTATGGATGTCGAGATGCAGGACCTACTGGAGCAGATGAGGGGCGTTTCGGTTGATGAAATTTACGGCTTTAAATTCTATGAAGGTATACTAGAACAGACTCAAGTGGTGCTAGTGAGATGCGGAATAGGCAAGGTTAACGCAGCGAGAGGCACTCAGCTGATGATAGATAAGTACAGACCGAGCTACATAATCAACAGCGGGGTAGCTGGCGCGCTCAATACAGAGCTAAGGCCAATGGACATCGTTGTTGGGAAGGATTTTATCCAGCACGACTTCGACCTCAGCCCAATCGGTTATGCGAAGGGCTGCCTAGCCACAGGAGATAGATCAAAGCCGACAATCACCCAAGCAGACAGCGATATGGTGAAATTGCTTACTGATGTATCTGAAGTGGTTGCTAGAGAGTATGAAGAGGTCGTCAAGGTGCTTGTGGGTAGAATAGTGAGCGGTGATCAGTTTATCAACAGTCCGGAGGTTAAGGCGGAACTGAGGGACGATTTTGGTGGAGATGCGGCTGAGATGGAGGGAGCAGTTCTAGCATATGTTGCAAGCTGCGCAAATGTGCCTTGTGCAGTGCTAAGAGTAATTTCTGACATGGCAGATGGGACTAACAACGAGTCGTATGATGAATTCGAGAAGAAAGCATCAAAGCTATCTGCAGAGATAATAATAGAGCTGGCCAAACTAGCACCATCAAATCGCTAAACTAGCAATTTCTAACAACATAAATGATGCTTATCGTGCCTATATGACAAGTAAAGTGTATTAAGACCGAGTATAGAAGGTTTAAAGTACTAGTAATACGAGCAGTGACTACTTAAAGTCGCTGCTTTTTATTTTTTGTAATTTGAATGGCAAGAAAGAAAGCAGAAGTGCAGGTACGGAAACAAAAACATAATTTTACAGTTGACAAAGCAAATAGATACGAATATAATCTACTTAGCTACCAAGTAAGTAGTTAATAAAGTGAATCAAAAAAAGATTTACTTTATTAGATGAAGATTTTAACTAGAGAAGAATATCGATTGATGACAATGATTGTTATTGATCTTTTTATGAGAAACTGAAAGGAAGGTTACATCATGGCTAACATTTATACTTCTGCTGATCAGCTAATCGGCAAGACACCACTTCTTGAACTTACAAGAATCGAAGAAGAGCTTGGACTTAAGGCTAGGGTTTTCGCTAAGCTTGAGTATTTTAACCCAGCTGGCTCTGTTAAGGATAGAATCGCTAAGAGAATGATTGAGGATGCGGAGGCTAGTGGCAAGCTTAAGCCTGGTGCAACCGTTATCGAACCAACTTCTGGCAATACCGGTATTGGGCTCGCTGCTGTAGCTGCAGCAAAGGGCTATAAAACTATAATAGTTATGCCTGAGACTATGTCTGTAGAGAGAAGGCAGCTTATGAAGGCATACGGTGCGGAGCTTGTTCTGACCGAAGGAGCAAAGGGCATGAAAGGAGCTATCGCTAAGGCTGAGGAGATTGCAGCAGAGACAGAGAATAGCTATATACCAGGACAGTTCGTCAATCCATCTAACCCTGCAGCTCACAGGGATACTACTGGACCTGAGATCTGGGAAGATACAGATGGAAAGGTTGATTACTTTGTAGCTGGAGTAGGAACTGGTGGTACTGTAACAGGTGTTGGAGAGTATCTAAAATCTAAGAAAAGCGATGTAAAGGTTGTTGCTGTTGAGCCTGAGGCATCACAGACTCTCGCAAAGGGTGAAGCTGCACCTCACAAGATTCAGGGAATCGGTGCGGGGTTTGTGCCTGAAACTCTTAACACACATATATATGACGAGATAATTCCTGTTACTAATGAGGATGCTTTTGAAACTGGTAGATTAATAGGACATAAACAAGGCGTACTGGTTGGAATTTCTTCTGGTGCAGCATTATGGGCAGCTATCGAGCTTGCTAAGAAGTCAGAAAATGAAGGCAAGAATATCGTAGTTCTATTGCCTGATACAGGAGATAGATATCTATCGACACCGCTATTTCAGGAATAATAGCTGATTGACATATCATAAATTATAGAGAAAATTATTATGGAAATGCGGGGCTAGACATTTTTGTCCCGCATTTTTGCGTTTCATGTAAACTTAATGTAAAATGTAATGGATTTAGAAAATAGGAGGAAACTGTGTTAGTCTCAACGAGAGGAAGATATGCCATAAGGGTGATGATTGACCTTGCCGAACATATGAATGGTAAATACATACCTATGAAGGAAATTGCCGATAGACAAGACGTGTCGCTTAAGTATATGACTAAAATTATGCAGGCTCTGACTAAATCAGGTATGCTCGATGGACAGCATGGCAAAGGCGGAGGATATAAGCTTAACAGAGACCCTGAGGAGTATCGCGTCGGCGATATACTTAGGTTAACGGAAGGCACTCTTGCCCCAGTCGCTTGTATAGATGAGACAGATTGCAAGTGTGACAGGTCCTTCGAGTGTCGGACAAGACCGATGTGGAATGAGCTTGACAAGTTGATTAGTGAATATTTAGATGGAATAACTATAGCTGATTTGATGGAGGGGAATACCGCAGATAACTACGTCATCTGATGTAGTGCGGAGCAACGCTTTATATGAACGCGATAATTTGTGATGATAACGCCAGAGAACGTGAGTGGTGCCACAAGGAACTGCTCAAGAATAAAGGCAGCTTTGAAGACGGTTTGGAAGTGCTTGAGTATGAGTCAGGCAACGAACTACTATTTAAGTATCCTGACTTAGAAATAGGGATTGATATCGTATTCCTGGACATCATGATGCCGGGACCAGACGGCATTACTGTAGCAAAGAAGCTACGTGAGATGAACTATGGTGGTGAGATTGTTTTCTTTACAGGTACTATAGACTATGCTGTTAATGGTTATGACTATGAAGCACTCGCATATCTGATAAAAGGAAAGACTTCATCTGAGAGGTTTAGCGAGGTAATAAGTCATTTCCTCATTCGTAAGAGTGAGCGAAGCGGTGAAGTTATCATTCTTAGATGCGCTGGAGAGACAAGAGTAATCAACCTATCGGCAATTAAATATTTCGAGGTGTATAAAAGGCTTACAACAGTGTATTACGGTGATTCGAAATTTAGTTTTTATTCACCTTTAGCTAAACTTAGCGAAGAACTTGAGGGAAAGAACTTCGTTCGTGTACATAGAGCGTATCTTGTCAATGCTGATTATATTTCCAAGAAGACTATGAGAGATGTGACGCTTCGCGACGGAACAGTGCTTCCAGCGGGCAGAAACTATATCAAGAAGATAAAAGAAGATTAAAAAGATGTGTAATAATAGGAAATTGAACAAAAATAATACTAGTATGCGACGGCGAGCGGATACTGTAGTGCGCATTTTAGTGATGTGCTTGCTTTTAATGCTTTATAGCATGAATGTTTTCGCACTTGAAGGTGATTCCGATAGGCCTCTGGCGCTTGATGAAAACGGATTGCTAGAGAATCGCGTGGAAGGTGAGACCGTTAATCCTGATGCTTATCTAGAAACAACAGGTGATAGGGCAAACAACAACACGAATAACGAGCATGTAATACATGTGACTAAGAACGGAGTTACCTACACCATTGGGTATGCTCTGAATAGCTCTACTATTTTACCAGAAGAAATAAGTGGTATGGATAGTGACCAAGCTCTGGAATACATTGCCAATAAAAGCATGACTTTCTATACAGACAGAAATGCTACGGTTATACCGGATATAGTGTTTGGCAAGGACTACTTCGTGAGAGTCAATGGGTTGACCCACGTAACTCCGGATACACTACGCGGAAGCTATAGGCTAGAAATTGCCAACAACAGCGGATTTAATAATGCAGCAACGACTACAGTTACCATCGGAAATAGCGGTAATGGCGGAAATGGTGGTAGCGGTGGAAACACTGGTGCAGGCAACGAGGATAGAACAAACACAAATGGACATAGCACTGCTACAAACGTGGTTCAAAGCTTAGCTAGAAGAATATCTTCGGGTACAAAAGTTAGAGGTGCGAACAGAGCTCCGTCAGCAGCAAGAGCGCATCAAGTAAATCAAAATGCTATCTCGGATTCAAGCAATGCTAGTGCAGCAAATAGTGCAAATAATTCTAGTGAATCAAGTCGTTCAAGCGCAAGTGCAGCGGGGCACGGTTCGGGCAGTGCTGGAAGCGGAATAGCTTCAAGCAGAACTGTAGAAACTGTAACAAATGCAGCGACTGCTGGAGCTGGAGCTGGATCAGTTTGGCTCGCAGTCCTTATAATATCCGACATAAAACTACTTCTGTGGTATAAGAAACTTAAAGAAGCTAAGAGAAAGTAAGCTCTATAAAGAGCGTTTGTAGGAGATAATTAGATGTTACTTAAGATAACTATATGGGCGATTTTTGCGGTAGCGATAGCCGTCAAAATATATACCAAGAAACGCGTTCAGAATATCGATGGATTCGGTGGCATAACCACGCGGGACGAAATCGATAGAGCTAAGCGATGTGCAGATAGCAAATAGTGGATAAGACACTGAAATACAAGCCGACCATGAATGTGTATCATGGTCGGTTTTTATTTAGAAACATAAGCTAAAATTCGATAAAACTAACCGTTTTTGGTTGACAAAATAATATGGTTAATGTACACTAATTTAAGTTAAGAATGCCTAACACGATGTTAGCTAATTTAACTGACAGCGCGGCTTTGTACCGCGTATTTTAATTAGTGGAGGAGGAGATGCAGTATGATTCCAATCACACTTGTTAACCAGGGAGAACTTGTTACAGTCAAAAAGATAACTGGTAGCGATGCTATTAGACAGCACCTCGCAGAACTAGGATTTGTAGTGGATGCGGATGTGATGGTTGTAAGTGCGTTCAACGGAAACGTTATCTTACAGGTTCACGGAGCGAAGATTGCACTCAATGAATCAATGGCAAGACGAATTATGGTATAGCATGGCTATCGATGGATAATTCTTCAGCAAATAAAAGATTTTATTTTTAAGGAGGAGAACAACATGGCAACTCAGATGGGAACTCTTAATAATGTTAGAGTTGGTAAGACTGCTACTATTAAGAAAATCAACGGTGCCGGAGCAGTAAAGCGCAGAATCATGGATATGGGACTCACTAAGGGAACTGATGTCTTTGTGAGAAAAGTTGCGCCTCTTGGTGACCCAATCGAGCTAACTATCAGAGGCTACGAGCTTTCTGTTAGAAAGGCTGATGCGGCTTTGATTGATGTTGAGATAGAAGATTAATCTATAGTGATTGCCGCTTCTATATTTTTTAAGTATCGATTAGTTGAATTGAACTAACTATATATTAAGTACCGTGAAAGGAGTGTACTAACATGTCACTTAAGATCGCCCTCGCGGGTAATCCTAACTGTGGTAAAACCACATTGTTTAATGCTTTGACTGGTTCAGCGCAGTACGTTGGTAACTGGCCAGGTGTAACTGTTGAGAAGAAAGACGGAAAACTACGTGGACATAAGGACGTAATCGTTCAGGACCTTCCTGGAATTTATTCTCTTTCTCCATACACACTAGAGGAAGTTGTTACAAGAAACTATCTAGTCAATGAGAAGCCTGATGCTATTATCAATATCATCGACGGAACTAATCTAGAGAGAAACCTATACCTAACGACGCAGCTACTCGAGCTCAACATACCTGTTGTAATCGCAGTTAACATGATGGACCTAGTTGAAAAGAACGGAGACACCATCAATCTGGATAAGCTCAGTGAAGAACTAGGATGTGCTGTTCTTCCAATCAGTGCGCTTAAGGGATCTGGCTCCAAGGAGCTAATCAAGAAAGCGCTGGAGGTTGCAGAAGCTCATCAGCCTGGAGAACTTCCACACGTATTCAACGGATCGGTTGAGCACGCAATCGCTCACATTGAAGAATCCATTGAGAAGATTGTAAGTAAGGAAAATCTCAGATGGTATGCAATCAAGCTATTTGAGAGAGATGAGAAGATTGTTGAAGAACTGGCACTTGATGCAGAGCTCAGCAAGCATATCGAAGAGCACATTGCGGACTGTGAAGCAGAGCTTGATGATGATGCTGAGAGTATCGTTATCAACCAGAGATACGCATATATCAATAAGGTAGCGCCTAAGGCTATGACCAAGAAGGCAAACCATGAAAAGCTCTCGACTTCAGATAAGATAGACAGAATAGTTACTAACAGGCTTTTGGCTCTTCCAATCTTCGTAGCAATCATGTACCTAGTGTACTGGCTAGCTATTTCTAAGATTGGTACGCCTCTAACTGACTGGGCTAACGACACACTGTTCGATGGATGGGTTAAACCAGGTGTCAAGACAGGCCTTGAGAGCCTCGGAGCATCCGGATGGGTTGTTTCCCTCGTAGTAGACGGTGTTATAAACGGTGTCGGATCTGTACTCGGATTCACTCCGCAGATGGCATGCGTATTCCTCTGCCTATCAATCCTCGAGGATTGTGGATATATGGCGAGAGTTGCATTCATCATGGACAGAATCTTTAGAAGATTTGGACTATCTGGTAAGTCATTCATTCCTTTCCTCATCTCATCTGGATGCGGAGTACCTGGAATCATGGCAACTAGAACTATCGAGAACGAGAAGGATCGTCGTATGACGATGATGACTACCACGGCGATTCCGTGTGGAGCTAAGCTTCCTGTAATCGCAACGATTTCTGCTTACATCTTAGGTAACAAATGGTGGGTAGCACCTCTGATGTACTTCGTTGGAATCGGAATAGTTATCTGCTCTTGTATCATCCTCAAGAAGACTAAGCAGTTCGCAGGAGACCCAGCACCATTCATCATGGAGCTTCCTAACTATCATATTCCTTCGGCAAAGGGTGTACTCATCCACGTATGGGAGAGAGTATGGGCATTCGTTAAGAAGGCCGGAACAATCCTGTTCCTATGCGTAGTAGTAATGTGGGTTCTCTCAAGCTATGGATTCAGCCACGGTTCATTCGGAGCTGTTGATGCTAAGGACAGCTTGATGGCAGATATCGGTGGTGCAGTTGCATTCATCTTCAAGCCACTTGGATTCGGAACATGGCAGGCAGTTGCAAGTTCGGTTTCAGGATTCGTTGCTAAGGAAGGAATCGTTTCCACGATGGGAGTTCTGTCCGGACTCGGAGCAATTGAAAACTACAACGCTTCGATGAGAACAGCATTCGATGCATTCTTCCCAACCACAATAGCAGCTATCTCATTCTTGATGTTCAACCTGTTTGACTCACCTTGTCTCGCCGCAATATCGACAGTTGCTAAAGAGATGAACAACAGAAATCACTTCTGGCATACGATCATCTTCCAGAACGTTTCTGCATATCTATTTGCATTAGTTGTATATCAGCTAGTTGGACTTGCAATCGGTGAGGTTGCATTCGGTGTATGGACTGTAGTAGCGGCAGTAATCGCAGTCTTCGTACTGTATCTGTTATTCAGACCAGATCCAAACAAGAAGAGAATGCTAGACGGTTCGGAAGGCGCAAAGTAACCAAATAAAACGAAAGTATAGCTTGAGCGAGTATTATTACTTGCTCAGGCTATGATTATAGGAAGGGTATGAGATGAATTTAGTAGATGTAATTGTACTCTCTCTGGTTGCTGTAATATTTATAGGGGCTGTGAAGGTGCTGATTAGCTTCTTCAAATAAACGTATAAACGTCACAGAGACGAGTTAGAATAAACTTACGGGGAGGTAGAGATATGAACGTAATTGATATTATTGTCGTTGCCGTTGTTGCTGTAATAGCTTTCTTTATCATCAGAGATGTTGTAAAGAAGCGCAAGGCTGGTATCACAAGCTGTGGCTGCGGAAGCGGTTGTAGCGGCTGTTCAGGCTGTAGTTCTCATCCTCATACTGAGGAAGACAAGTAGGGCGCTAGGAAATTTTACCAGCACTTAAGATTAGAATAGGGGGTGCGTGACATGATTAAGACTACCGTTAAGATTGATGGCATGCAGTGCAACATGTGTGAGACGCATGTAAAGGATTTGATTAGAAAAAAGTTTGATGTCAAGAAGATAAAGGCATCTCATGTAAATGGTGATTGTGTTATAGTATCACCTGACGAGATCCCTAGAGAAGAGCTTACTTATGAGCTTGGACAGATGGGGTATAAGGTTACTGAAATGGAATCAGAGCCATATGTTAAGAAAGGGCTATTTGGATTTTAGTAGTCTTGGTGACTAGGCATTAGGTTCATGATGCCTATGTAAACATTATCGATTATAATTTATTCTAAAAAAGTTAAGAGATGTGTAGGGTCCTATGCATCTCTTTTTTTGAAAAACATTATTGACTTTAAATCTATTTAAACAACTAAATTGTCTTGACATATGATATTAAAATGATATCATCAAATTACAACAGGCGATTAAAATATTTGAATAGAAGGAGGTCGCTACAATGACAGAGAAACTCTTAACCAACAAGAAACATGGCATTCCTATGCTGCTTCTACTCGTCGCTCTATACGCATTTGCGGTATTCGGGATAATTAAAAGTACTACTAGTGGCAATGTAACTCTTACAGGGATATGCGGTGTGTATCTGGTTTTAGGATGGATTCCATTTGCCGGTCTTAAAACCTTGAAGCCTCAGGAGGCATTAGTACTCACGCTTTTCGGAAAGTACTACGGAACTCTAAAAGGTGAAGGGTTTTACTATGTAAATCCATTTTGCACAGCGGTTAATCCTGCGGCTAATACAAGACTTGGTCAGTCGGGTGATATTAAGGGGAAAGGAGCAGCTGTTTCAGGGAGTGTCGACAGTGATTCGGTTTCAGGCAAGAGAATTTCCCTCAAAATCATGACGTTAAATAACTCGGTGCAGAAGATTAATGATGCAATCGGAAATCCTATCGAGATTGGAATCGCCGTTATGTGGAGAGTGACGGATACGACAAAGGCTGTTTTTAATGTAGATAACTACAAAGAATACCTCTCTCTACAGAGTGACTCAGCACTAAGAAATGTGGTAAGATTATACCCATATGATGTCGCACCTAATATCGATACCACTGGTGATGGCATGGCTGACGAAGGTTCGTTACGTGGTTCAAGTGATGTGGTTGCAGAACGTATCAAGGAGGACATCCAGAAGAGGGTTACTGATGCAGGCATCGAAGTAATCGAAGCTCGTATCACATACCTAGCATATGCTCCAGAAATTGCAGCTGTGATGCTGCAGAGGCAGCAGGCTAGCGCAGTAGTAGATGCGAGAGCGATGATAGTAGATGGAGCTGTGGGTATGGTGAAACTCGCTCTTGAGAAGCTAAGTGATGATGGAATCGTGGATCTCGACGAAGAGCGAAAGGCGGCAATGGTGTCTAACCTCATGGTTGTGCTTTGCGGAAGCCATGATGCTCAGCCAATTGTTAACTCCGGATCATTGTATTAATTAAGTACAGGGGTAAATTGTATTTAAATGCATAAATTGCAGAATATCATGCGGTAATGTATTAATATCATAGAAGGACTAGTAAGAAGAAAAGGCGTAATCAAAACTCATGGCAAATAAAAAACAAATTCCACTCAGAATATCTGACAAGCTATTTCAGGATATCCAGTCCTGGGCAGAGGATGATTTTCGCTCTGTAAATGGACAGATTGAATACCTGCTCTCAGAGTGTGTTCGCCAGAGGCGCAAGAATGGCAAGTATGTCGGTGAGGAGATAGATAAGCCTCTCGATATCGATATTGAGTAAATATAATGGGCGGATGGCTTGTTGCCACCCGCCCATTTACATGATATTAAGATTCTATAGAGTAACTTAAGCGGTTCTGCATATGTATAATATAGCAAAACTATTAGTACTTCGTATATTCCCAGCCAGCAAACTGTCCCGTGCCTACAAGAGTATCTGCATCTTCATCGTAGTTGAAAATCCAGTCGTATGGTTTGTAGTTTTCATCAACCGTGTTCTTTTGTATATGAATGGTGACGGTGGTGTTGTCGAGCTCCCACTTGCCGGTTAGGTATCCATGAGAACCATTCATGTCTATTGGCATTATGAAGTTGCCGTCAGAGCTGAGCTTAAATGGGTACTCGTTTGAACCTGCAACAGTCCAGCGCGCAGCGATTTTAACCTTGCGGGCTTCTTCCTCTTCGTGTTGCTTCACAGTCTTGAACTTCAGAATCTGTTCCTCGATATCAAGGTATCTATCCTTGAGGGCCTCTTTTGAAGAATCCTCTTTTGCGCCAATCTTGAACTTGTGAATTAACTCTTTTGCAGATTCCTTATCCTCGTCGCTATAAATATCTTTTCTGTACTTCTCGAGTTTCTTGACTAGAGATTTTATCATCTCAGGCTTAGTCTTGACCTTTGAAACCGCCTTGTTAAACTTGCTTACAGTCTTGCTCAAATCCTGTTTCAGTATCTGCTGCTTTAGCTTATCCTTATACTCAGCTTTTATGTCGTTAACAGTGCTAATATCTTCCTTGAAGTATTCGGAAGTACTCATCTTGCTGATTGTATCAAGCGCCTTGGCACGCATCTTATCTACGGAAGGGGTGTAGTTCATCAATCCGAGCAATATGGCAACTGAGGCAAATGATATAATGATGTAATTGATTATGGATTTACGATTAAAAAGTCGTACGTATAATCGCTTCCATACCGAGCTTGTCGAACCCATTTGTAATCTCCCTGCAAGGTGAATTTGGATATTGTATATGCATATATCCAGATGAAATAATCTTATCTGAAATACTGCCTTTTGTAAACGAACAAATTGGGATATTATAAGCATAGGTATGATATAAACGATACGTATGATTAGTCGGAATTGTGACTAATGATAATAATGCTTTGGAGAAAAGAGAGGGAATGAAATGGCTCATCCTATTTATTTGAAGAAATCCGATTGCAAGAATTGCTATAAGTGTGTTCGCCACTGCCCGGTGCAGGCGATTAGATTTTCAGGAAATCTTGCACACGTAATCGCAGATGAATGCATGCTGTGCGGCCAGTGTTACGTTGTCTGTCCGCAAGATGCTCAGAAGATTCTTAGCGATGTCGAGAGAGTGGAGATGCTTCTAGATGGAGATGCGCCAGTATACTTAAGCGTGGATCCTTCATTCGTCGCTTACTATGCGGGAACTGGTATTGAGAAGTTTAATGAGGCAGCTAAAGCGCTCGGCTTCGTCACGGCTGAAGAGGCTGCTAAGTTTGGTGTGGTTGTAAAGCGTGAGTATGAGGCAGTAATAGAAAATGAACGTGAAAGCGTGGTAATTTCCTCGTGCTGTCCATCGGTAAATCTCATGATTCAGAAGCACTACCCAGACCTAATCAAACATCTATCCGATGCGATGTCATATGTGCAGATTCACAGTGCAGATATTAAGTCTCGTGATGAGGATGCTAAGGTGGTATTTGTCGGACCTTGCATCGCACGTAAGGATGAAGCCAACAGGCAGGGGTCGACATTTGATGCGGTGCTCACCTTCGAGGAGTTTGATGAACTGCTAAGGGATAAGCAGGTTGAAATGAGTGAGGGTATGGACGAGTGTGCAGAGTCCAAAGAGAGGCTGTTTGCTGCGAGCGGTGGAATCTCCAAGTGCATGAACAGCGATGAGCACGGCTATGCATATCTATCGGTAGACGGGGCAAATAAATGCATCGACGTACTCGAAGACATCAAGAACGGTGAAGTTGAAAAATGTTTCATCGAGCTGTGGGCATGTGCCGGCGGCTGCGTTGGTGGTCCATCATTTGAGAAGTATCACAACACACCTGTTAGAAATTATAAAGCTGTCAGTGCTTATGCAGGCGATGAGCACTTTGATGTGGAGCAGCCTGAACTGACTGCGATAACAAGAAATTTCGAGATAATGCAAGGCATGAAGGTTATGCCTAATGAGCATAAGATTCGCGAAATCATGATGCAGATGGGTAAGAGTAAGCCAGGAGATGAGCTCAACTGTGGTATGTGCGGATATGAAACTTGCAGGGAGAAGGCAATTGCCGTGTACCAGAACAAAGCGGAGATTAAGGTGTGCCAGCCACTCCTGGCAAAGAAGTCAGAAAATTTCTCGGACATCATCTTCGACAACACACCTAATGGGCTGCTTGTACTTAACGAGCGCCTAGAGATCCAAGAGATAAACCCTGCTGCTTGTAAGATTATGAATATCAGAAGAGCTCAGGATGTCCTCGGTGCACAGATTGTTACACTGCTCGAGCCAAAGCCATTTATGGATGTGCTCCAGAGTAAAAAGAGTTCGTTCCAATGCGCATATCTAGCCGAATATGACAGGTATGTGGAACAGAGCATTTTGTATGATAACAACTATCATATGCTGTTCTGCTTGATTGAAGATGTGACTGATGAAGCGAACGAAAGATCCAAGAAGGCTAAGATAAGACAACAGACCACTGCAATCGCTGACCAGATGGTCGAGAAGCAGATGCGAATAGTTCAGGAAATCGCTTCACTGCTCGGTGAGACTACAGCCGAGACTAAGATTGCACTCACTAAGCTGAAGGATACGATGGAGGATTAGTATGAACGATCTCAGTATAGATATCGGTTACAAGAGTATTAATCACTTCGGTGAACCGCTATGCGGTGATACTGTTGCAGTTGCACAGCAGGCAAACGGCGATAAGATTGTAGTTCTCGCCGATGGTCTTCGAAGCGGAGTAAAGGCGAGTATCCTGTCGACACTGACTTCAAAGATCATTTCCACGATGATGGCAGAAGGCATGCCACTAGAGGAATGTGTACACACGATAGCCGCTACACTTCCGATAAGTTCCGAGTATGACGTTGCTTATTCAACTTTTACGATTATGCATATCAAGGATAACGAAGAGCTTGAGCTTATTCAGTATGAGAATCCAAGGGTGATTCTCATCAGAGATTTTGCTGCGACTGATTACGAGATGGTCGAGCATGTAATCGATGGCAAGAAGATTTACCGCTCTGAGATAAAACTTCAAGAAGATGATATGTTCATCGCTATGAGCGATGGTTGTCCAGGTGCAAATTCAGAGCTTTCGTATAACAAGGAATGGACGGAGGCAGACATAGCTTCATTTATGGAAACCATTGCGCCTGTTGGATATCCGGCCAAGACGCTGGCGACTATCCTCGTCGAGGAGTGCAATAAGCTATATAAAGGAAAGCCGATTGACGATGCGACAGCTTGTATCCTGAGAGTTATAAAGCGTGTACAGGTGAACCTCTTGTTCGGACCTCCCGCAAACCGCGAAGACTGCGACCGCATGATGTCGCTTTTTTTCTCAAAGGCGGGAAAGCATATAATATGCGGAGGCACGACAGCTTCAATCGCAGCTGACTACCTGGGTAAGCCAATCAAGACTAACAGAGTGAATCCAAGCCTTGGTGGACCTCCGATGTCAGAAATCGAGGGAGTGGAGCTTGTAACTGAAGGAATCGTTACAATCGATCACGTAGTAAAGAATGCTCGCGATTACCTTGCAAATGACGAAGGCTTCGCAGAGTGGAGTGTCTCGCACGATGCGGCTTCTCTTGTTAGCCGTACACTGTTTGAAGAGGCAACAGATATCAACTTCTTTGTCGGAAGAGCTGTAAACCCTGCCCATCAGGAGGCGGATATGCCACTCAATTTTAGCGTTAAGATGAATATGATAGAGGAGCTTTCTGCTTCCCTAGAGAAGATGGGGAAGCGCGTAAAGGTGAGCTATTTCTAAAGTAGAAAAGGGATTAAATGGAACAGATATCGATATTTGAAAATGATAATAGCAAGGACGAACCTTTAGCTGCTCGCATGAGACCTAGAGATCTCAGCGAATTCGTAGGTCAGCAGCACCTAGTTGGCGAGGGTAAAATCCTCAGCAAGCTTATCGAGTCTGACAGGGTTCCGTCGATGATTTTCTGGGGACCTCCAGGAGTTGGAAAGACAACACTTGCACAGATTATCGCCAGCAAAACAAAGGCGAATTTTATAACTTTCTCTGCAGTAACTAGCGGCATTAAGGAAATACGCACAGTTATGCAGCAAGCTGATAGGTATACGAGATTCGGTGAGAAGACGATAGTATTTATCGACGAGATCCACAGGTTCAATAAGGCGCAGCAGGATGCGTTTCTGCCTTTTGTTGAGAAGGGTAGCATCACTTTGATTGGCGCAACCACTGAAAATCCATCATTTGAGGTAAATGGTGCGCTTTTATCTCGCTCTAAGGTTTTCGTGCTTAAGAATCTTGAGACTAGCGATATCGAGCAGCTTCTAAAGCGTGCAATAAGCGACCCTCGAGGCTTTGGCGACGAGAGAGTTAATATCACAGATGAAATGATTCACATGATTGCTGAATTTGCAAATGGTGATGCTAGAAGCTCTCTGACAACTCTAGAGATGGTAATCCTAAATGGTGATATCAAGGCTGATGGAACTATAGATATAACGATGGAATCACTCGAGCAGTGCATCTCCAAGAAATCGCTTCTCTACGATAAGAATGGCGAAGAGCATTATAACATCATATCGGCGCTTCATAAGTCGATGAGAAATTCCGATGCCGATGCAGCCGTATACTGGCTAGCTAGGATGCTTGAGGCAGGGGAAGATCCGCTATATGTAGCAAGGCGTGTTACTAGATTCGCTTCGGAGGACGTAGGACTAGCGGACCCTCGAGCAATGGAGATAGCGATAGCGGCTTACCAGGCGTGCCATTTTATAGGTATGCCTGAGTGCTCGGTTCATCTAACGGAAGCCGTGATTTACATGGCGCTTGCACCTAAGTCTAACGCGATGGAAGTAGCTTACTTTGCGGCAAGGGATGACGCACAGGAGCACATGGCAGAGCCAGTTCCCATGAACATCAGAAATGCTCCGACATCTCTGATGAAAGACCTAGGGTATGGAAAGGGGTATAGATATGCTCATGATTATGAAGACAAGATTACTTCGATGCAGTGTCTACCGGATTCATTGGTTGGCCGTGAGTATTACAAGCCGACTGAGCAAGGGGCTGAAGTAAGGTTCAAGGAGCGTCTTAATAGCATAAAGGAATGGAAGAAGTCGCATAAGTAATAGCGCGACATAGATCAAAATTTCTTTAATACAAAAGTGTAATATAAAATAATATAGGTGAGCAAGAACCACGGGCATAGCCATTTTGGACTGTGCTCGTGGTATTTTTTATTTTCAAATATACACATGAGTTTCAAAAATAAATGGCTTTGTATGATATAATTTCCAAGGATAGTTAGTTAACACATACTAGCAATTAAGTAAAAAATTAAATTATTTATATATAGAAAGGATTGAGACTTATGACTAAAGTTGATATTTTCTCAGGTTTCCTAGGTGCTGGCAAGACTACGCTTATTAGAAAACTTATTGAGGAAGCATATGGTACGGATAAAATAGTTCTCATCGAGAATGAGTTTGGTGAGATCGGAGTAGATAAGGGATTCCTGCAGAATACTGGAATTGAGATTAACCAGATGAATGCTGGCTGTATCTGCTGCACTCTTGTAGGAGACTTTGGAAAGGCGCTTAATGAGGTTATCGAAAAGTACAATCCAGAGAGGATCCTCATCGAGCCGTCAGGAGTTGGTAAGCTATCAGATGTAATAATCGCGGTTCAGGATCTTAAGAACGACAAAATTGAGTTAAACGGATTTACGACAGTCGTTGATGCCACTAAAGCGGATATGTACATGAGCAACTTCGGGGAGTTTTACGAAAATCAGGTTGAACATGCAAGCTCAATCATTTTAAGCCACACAGCTGGAATGTCTCAGGATGATATCGATAAGTGCATCGCATTACTCCGTGAGCATAACAAAGAAGCATCTATTGTTACGACAGACTGGAAGGAAATTGATGGCTCTAAGATTTTAGAGATTATGGAGCAGAAGAAGACGCTCTCCGCTGAACTTGACCGCCTGAGAGAAGAGGCGTATAGAGAGCAGGCTGAACATGAGGCAGAGCATCATCATCATGACCATGAACATCATCATCACGATGATGAGGAGCATGAATGCTGCGGTCACGGACATCATCACGACCATGACCATGAACATCATCATCACGATGATGATGATGAGCACGAGTGCTGCGGTCATGGACATCATCACGACCATGACCATGAACACCATCACCACGATGATGAAGAGCATGAATGCTGTGGTCACGGACATCATCACGACCACGACCACGAACACCATCACCACGATGATGAAGAGCATGGTTGCTGTGGTCACGGACATCATCACCACCATCACCACGGACACGGCCACCACGCTGACGAAGTCTTCGACGAAATGGGCGTGGAGACCGCACATCGCTTCAGCCGAGGCCAGCTCGAGCAAGCTCTAGCAGGCCTCATGGATTCAGAGCAGTGCGGACAGGTGCTCAGAGCGAAGGGATTCGTAGCAGGTACAGAAGGCGAATGGTACGAGTTCGACTACATCCCAGGTGAGCCAGAGGTTAGAACTGCTGGAGAGGCAGAGACAACAGGAGTAATCTGCGTAATCGGAGTAGGACTCAAGAAGGATAAGATTAAGGAGCTGTTCGGAATATGAGAGAGAAACCAGTATATCTATTTACAGGATTTCTAGGCTCGGGTAAATCTACTTTCATTCAGGATACACTCGAAACACCGGAGTTCGGAGAAGGTGCAAGCACACTCCTCTTGGTTTGTGAGTCAGGTGAAGTACATTATGATGAAAGTAAATTTACCGACAAAGTGTACATCGAGACAATAGAGAGGGAGGCAGACCTTACAGAAGCAAGGCTCAACGGCATCGCATCGAAGTATGTATTTGACAGAGTTCTAGTCGAGTACAACGGCATGTGGATGACGCAGACTCTGTTTGAGAACATGCCTCGCAACTGGATAATCGCGCAGGAGATGACCTTCTTCGATGCGACTATGTTCGAACTGTACAATAAGAATATGAGACAGCTCTGCTTCAACAAGATGCAGAATGCAGAGCTTGTGGTATTCAATAGATTCCAGAAGGGTGCGGATAAGATGCCGTTCCATAAGGAAGTGCGTGTAGCTAACAGGCGCTCGCAGATTGTCTATGAGTTCGGGCCGCATGACATAGAAGTAGACGATATTGTGGATGAGTTGCCTTTCGATAAGAAGGCCAGCACGATTGAAATCGCCGACGATATGTACGCTGACTGGTATCGCGATATCAACGAAAATCAGGATGAGTACAACAATAAGACATTGATTCTAAAGGGCAGAGTCGTAAAGGGCGGCGATATGAAGCACGGGGAGTTCGGGCTTGGAAGGCATCTCATGACATGCTGCGTAGAGGATATGCAGTTCGCAGCGCTCATGGGTATCTATGATAGAATCGATGACTTCAAGAATGGAGCTTGGGTTCAGGTCAAAGCCAAGGTTAGGGTTGAATACGTCGATGCATACGAGGAGAAGGGGCCAGTCCTTTACTGTAAGTCGGTAGAGGCGTGCGAGCCATGCAACCCTGAGGTTGCGACATTTTAAACAGCTATTTAATAGAGAAATGCATGATTATAAACCTCTTTTGTCAGGGATTCTGGCAGAAGAGGTATTAATTTGCCTATATTTTGCTAGAGGAATAATCTACAATGGTTGATATGAAGAATTTTATGTAAATGCTAATATGCAAAGCAAATTCATACCAGATTCACACCGTGATAGTAAGGTAGAGTCAGAAGATAGAAAGGGTGCATACGATGGCAACGATACTTTTCCTAGAAGATGAAAACATGATTCGCGAAGTTCTTTCTGAATACATGGTGGTCGCAGGTCACGAGGTTGTTACGTGTGAGCGTGGCGATGAAGCGATAAAGCTAATTGAAGAGGGTGAGCCGTTTGACCTTGCGGTGCTCGACATCAGAGTGCCAGGAGCGACAGGGTTTGATGTGTTACAGGCTATAAAAAAAGAACGTGGCGAAGATATTGGTGTGATTATGCTCACGGCATATGACGATATCAATACGCAGCTTGAGGCTTTTAACTACCTTGCGGATGATTACATTACAAAGCCTGCCTCACCGATAATTCTAATTAAGAGAATTGAAGCTGTTCTTAGAAGAACGAGGAGGAAGATGGAATCAGAGATTAATCAGGGGTTCGTGGTCGATGAAGATGAACTTCGGGCATACTATAACAAGAAGAACCTCAAACTGACCGTAAGTGAATTTGTGCTCATGAAGACTCTGAGGGATAGTCCGGGAAGGGTATTTAGCAGAGATCAGCTTATCAACATGATATTCGATGAGGAGTACGTGGCGAACGATAGGATAATCGATGCACACATCAAGAATCTTAGAAAGAAACTCCCACATGACTACATCGAAACAGTTATAGGAGTTGGCTACAGGTGGAGAAAAGAAGATGAAATTAGGAAGTAAGACATTTTTATACAGCGTCATTATCTCGCTGATCGTGGGAATCGTGATCTTTTCATATATGGTATTCCTGATGCCTTCCATGTATATGGATTACAAGGAGAATCAAAATTTAGAAAATGCAAAGTCAGCGATGAAGCACTTCAAGAAGCACGAATCATTGAAAAACTTCAAGACTGGCGATGCCAATGCTATAGGTATCATCGTACCTGGAAATGGCTACACTATCAGGGTTACGGGATCCAGTTTCAATGGATCAATTGAGGCTGTTAGCCCTGCGTCTAAAGAGATTATAGACCAGTTCAGGGCTCTTGATATGAGCAGTAAGAGTAATAAAAAGGAGGCATTTAAGAATCTAAAGCCTGCACTTAAAGCCTTTGCAGAAGAGAATTCGGCTGAGATGAATAGCAGTTTTAAAATAAATCTTAAAGGAGACAGCAGCTTATCTCAGTTCAAGGTTAAGGATAAAAAACTTCACTACTATAGTGGCGGAGTGTTAATCAGTGAGTTTTCCGTCGAGAGTCGTTATTCGGGAACTAGCTACACCTATTTTGTCGGATTTGCAAAGCATGGAGATGACATGCTTATCCTAAGTAGCACCACGATGACACCTTCAGCAAGTGAAATTCTACCAGTTCTCTACGGGTCAGCTCCTATGCTCATACTGCTTATGATAATCTTGGCATTTGGAGTATCAGCAATATATTCACGCAAGATAGTATCTCCAATTAGGAAGCTGTCTATGGATGCGGAGAGACGCATGAGTTCGTCATCAATAAAGCTAGAGCCACTTGAAGCTGTAGGCAATGATGAGATATCTGATTTGACTGCTGCACTAAACCTACTTTATGAAAAGCAAGCACAGGCAGTTCAAAATCTCGAAGAGGAGAATAAGCGTAAAGAAGTTTATATGCGTGCTACATCGCATCAGCTAAAAACTCCTATCGCGGCATCGATGCTACTCGTGGACGGAATGATTGGTAAGGTCGGAAAGTTCGGAGATAGGGACCTGTATTTGCCAGAGGTAAAAGCGCAGCTTCGTGAGATGATGAGCATAATAGAGGAGACGTCAAATCTTAACAATGCGGCAGATAGCTTCGAGGTTGAGAAGGTCGATATTGTGTCATTATGCCGGGAAACTTTAGAGAAGAACCGCATCGGAGCTGAATCTAAGGGCATAACTCTAAATGGTCCAGAGATTGAAACAGCCGTATATTGGTATACCAATGCGATGATGCTCAAGAAGATTTTGGAGAATTTAATTGTGAATGGCATAGACCACACAGGTGAAAGTGGAAGTGTCACAGTCGATGTTAGGGAGTCTAGAATTTCGGTGTTCAGTCGTCCAGGACATATAGATGAGGAAATAATTGATGATATCTTTGAACCGTTTGTAACGGGAGCTCAAGGAGAAGATATTGGACAGAAGAAGGGGCATGGATTAGGGCTTTATATAGCTAAATATTTTGCGGGAAAGCTAGGGCTTGAACTGCGTGGTGACAACATGCAGGACGGCGTTCAGTTTATTCTAGAGAAAAGAGGTAGAGATGATTAGACTCGACAATGTTAAGGTGAGTTTTAAAGATAAAGTAGCTGTGGACCTCGGGCGAGTGATTGAAATTGCGGATGGCGAGAGAGTCGGAATCATAGGGAGCAACGGTGCTGGAAAGACTACGCTTCTAAAGAGTATTATCGGTCTGGTTCCTCATAAGGGAAACATAGCACTCGGGGTTCCGTCAAATGAGATCTCCGTTCACATGCAGTACAACTCTTATGTCGATACCGTTTCAATTAGGAACATCATCGAGATGGTGATGGGCTGCAGGATAACAGACAATCAGAAACTCCAAGAAATGATTGAATTCTTCGAGTTCGAAGGATGCTTAGATAAGAGGTGGAAACAGCTATCAGGCGGTCAGAAGCAGAGGCTCACTCTCATACTCGTGATGTGTAAGGACAGCAAAATAGTGATGTTCGATGAAGTTACATCAGGACTCGACTTCGAGACGCGTCAGAGGCTCATGGACAAGCTCGTAACTTGGTACGAGGAAAAGCACACGACGCTGCTTATAACATCACATTACTATACTGAGCTCGATAATTTGGCGACCAAAATACTGTATCTTAAGGACGGTAGGGCCGTGGACTACGGGTCAAAGGAAGAGCTTTTTAGAAAGTACTGCGGAAATGCCGTGGTGATCTTCGAGGATACGGAAAAAGGACGTGAAATAGCGAAGGCGCACAAACAGATAAAGGCCGCCGAAGGGTTTATTGCACTCTCATGTGACAATGATGATGAAGAGGTTGAAATCGCTGAAAAGCTTATCAGAAACCACATAAACTACAGGCGAAGCAATAACGATATCGAAATGATGACTATTAATGCGGAGAGGTAAGATGAATAGATATACGATAAGATACGAATTTCAAAATACGCTGCACAATGTCTATGCGGTCTTCTTTGGATCTATTTTTCCAGTGCTACTACTGCATATGATTGTCAGGGGAACACTTGGCGACATTCCTAAGAATATGAAGGATGAAGTGGTAACCACAATATTTATTGGCATGGCGATGCTTATTCCGCTGGCGAGCATATTTCTGAATCACGCAGCGATTTATTCAAATGAGCTTGATAAGAAGATACCTGAACGTTTACTGCTCTTCGGATTTTCGGAGAAGGACATATTGCTCAACAAAGTGGTAGCGAATTTGATTATATTGACGCTCTGCATATTTATTTACCTTGGTGGGACTGTTCCTTTCCTAAAAATACTTAAGCCGAGGTTTGCAGCTGTGGTGGTTTGGATTTTGGGAATATATATTCTTGCTATTATCTTGATGGCCCTCGCTCATGGTATAGCGACATTAATAGGTAAGTTCGGACCGACCTATGGCGTTGTGATGGCAATCTACTTCGCAATGATGATATTGAGTGGATACATGGGCGTTAGAATAACAGATCTTCCAAAATCGGTTAGATGGATATCTGAACTGCTTCCAACTGCGCAGCTTGGTAACGATTATATAGATTTCTGGCTAGGCAGAGAATATAATTTCGGACCGCTAATTCAGTCAATGATCTTCATGTCTGCTCTTAGTGCAGTGGTTGTGCTGGTGGCATTTAAGGTGAGAGGAAGAAAGAATTAAGTAGCACCTTAAGAAAATCTTCATAAAAAATAACTTGAATTTGATGGTCGATGTGTTATTGTATTAGTAACTTAATACAATAACACGTCGATTTATTTATATCTGATTCAAATTAGGTATAAAACAAATCGTATCAATAGATTTAGAGAGGAGACTAGCATGGAATGGAAATTTGTCGATGGTATCCCGATATACTCGCAGATTGTAAATGAGCTCACCGTGCGGATTGCCAGACACGACTATTTACCAGGGGAGAAGCTGCCATCTGTAAGAGATATCGCAGCAGCAGCTTGTGTCAATCCGAACACGGTGCAGAGAGCACTTGCGGAGCTCGAACGAAGCGGGCTAGTGCGCACAGAGAGGACCAACGGAAGATTTGTGACGGAGGATGAGAGAGCCTTGAAAGAGATTTATAAGGGGTTATCAAGTTCGTATATTGATGAACTCGTCGAGAAGCTGCGTAATATTGGGATGAGTGACATGGAGATTATAGAAGCGGTTACAAACTGCGTGGGAAAGGAGAAATAATGAGCATAATAGAGATAAAAGATCTGAGCAAAGCATACGGCTCAAAGCTAGCGCTATCGGGTGTTGATCTAGATATAGATAAGGGGCAAATTGTTGGACTCATGGGGCCAAATGGCTCAGGCAAGACAACACTAATTAAGATAATCATGGGATTACTGAGACCTGATGCTGGTGAGGTCCTGATAGATGGAGATAGACCTAGTGAAAAGACAAAGGCAAAGGTCGCTTACCTGCCTGATAAGATGACGTACCCTACATATATGACTGCTGGCAGCCTCGTGCGCCTATATCAGGATTTCTTCGATGACTTCGATAAACTCAAAGCTCTATCGATGCTCAATGATCTCGGTATCGAGAAAGGGCTTAAGCTAAAAGCGATGTCCAAAGGTACCAAGGAAAAGGTGCAGCTCATCCTAACGATGGCACGTAATGCCGAAGTGTATCTACTCGATGAACCTATCGCAGGCGTTGATCCAGCGACTAGAGACTATATTCTTAGAACGATTATTACCAATTACAATCCTGAGGCTGTAGTGATTATTTCCACTCACCTAATCGCCGATGTCGAATCGGTACTCGACGATGTAATCTTCATCAAAGACGGCGAAATCGTGGTTCACGAGACTGCTGAAAGTTTGCGTGAGAAGAAGGGTCAAAGCATTGATAAACTGTTCAGGGAGGTGTTCAAATGCTAGGTAAATTATTAAAATATGAGTTTAAATCGCTGATGAACAATCTCGGAGTTCTGTACTTGGTTTGGTTATCTCTCACTTTGATTACTGCTGTTTTACCAAAGGCATCGAAATACACATCTGAGTTTGTAGAAAATCTTCTCTATGTAGTTTGGGCAATCTCGTTTATAGCTGCAATTATAATGACATTAGTAGTGGTTATTGACCGCAGATTCTACAAGAATTTCTATGGAGCTGAAGGGTATTTTACGCTTTCGCTACCTGTCAAGATAAGTACACACATCTGGAGCAAGGTAATTGCTAGTACAGTTTGGATGGTAATAACGGCATTTGTTGGAATCTTCATCATGATGATAGTAAGCATTGCGACAAATGGACCAGATTCTTATCATCAGATAAATGTATTTATGAACGAGAGGCCGGCAGAGGCAAGGGCAATAATAATATTTCTGTTTGAGGTGCTATTGCTGGGAGTTGTATACATCAGCCGATTCCTTCTTAAGACACTTGCATGCATTAACTTAAGCGTGCAGTTCAGCAGCTTCAAATCACTTCTACAGGGAGTTTTCTTCGTCGTACTCACAATAGCAGAGGTGTATGCTGCGATTGAAGTAATTGGACATCTATTCGGCGACTTTGCATTAAACCTGACTGTGAATGGCAATCAGATTAGAATTGCACAGTATGGAGTCGGAGGAATTATACTTTTGCAGGTTGTGGAGTGTGCAATCTACTTCCTCGCATCTAACTATCTGATGAAAAACCGACTTAACCTCGAGTAGGAGCATAATATGCTGATAATTCATCAATTTTTATAAACAATTTATAACGCAAGAGCCGAATTCAAAATTATTTGATTCGGCTTTTATTTTGTACAGAAGTCTTTGAAATGAACGGATTGCAGTTCTCTCAAAATGCTAGTATACTAACTCTACACGTTGTAACGCACTTGGTTAAGAAGGGGTTTGTGCGATTAATCGTGACAATCTGACAACGCAGATCATGTGATAGTGAGATGGGCTTCACAGCATTGGAAGGATGACGAGAATTGAATAGAAATGATTCGCTGATAAATAAATATTTGCGATACATTATTCCCGCGATGGCTGGACAGCTCATATTCACGCTGTACACAGTAGTTGATGGGATTTTCGTAGCTCGAGGTGTATCCGAGACGGCTCTAGCTGCCGTCTCAATTGCTACGCCGTTCGTCACCTTGCTGTTTGCAATTTCAATAACTTTCGCGGTGGGTACATCAACAATAGTTGCCCGTCTTCTCGGTCAAAACCGTACTATGGAGGCGAGACGCGTATTCACAGAGAGCTTAGTTTCACTTGTTTTGTTGTCGATAGTAATCAGCGTGCTGGTCTTTATTTTCCTAAATCCGCTGTGCAGGTTGCTCGGAGCGACGGAATCGACGCTTCCATATGTAAGGAGTTATCTTCTCACGATAGCACCGTTCATATTTTCATTCGTCATATCCTACAATCTCGAGCTGCTCCTCGCCACTGACGGATTTCCAGGACTCGCCACTATCTATGTGCTGCTCGGAGTGATTCTCAACATCCTCCTCGATTGGTACACGATATTTAAGCTGAATTGGGGCATAGTTGGAGCTGGATTAGCAACGTCTTTTTCTCAGACGGTCGTAATTATCATCTACCTGATTCACTTTGCGGGGAGGAAAGCGACACTTCGTTTTACGAGATTTAAGTTCAGACGCGGACTTATGTTTCGCCAATTCATGAGCGGTATACCTTCAGGTATTACGGAAATGTCGCCGGGAATAGTGACATTTATCTTCAACAGGTTTATCGTTACTTTTATGCACGATAGAGAGCTGATTATCTATTCGATACTATCATATGTAATTCTGCTGGCGACGGTTCTTGCAAATGGGATTGCTCAAGGCACACAGCCCCTCGTTAGTTACTATCACGGTAGACACGAGAGGGATACATTCCGCACTATCTTTGGTTATGAGATTAGATCGGGACTCATATTGGCCGTATTAGAGATAGCGGTCGTGCTGGTGTTTGGAAATTATATAGCGATGCTATTTGTTAATGATGGAGATGCACTTATCCTGGAAGTATCGTATGCGCTTAGACTGATAGCTTTGGCATTCCCAATGCTCAGTATGAATATCATCATCGCTGGATATCTAACTGCTCTCGAGAGGTCTAGGGTTGCAGCTTTCATATCGCTGATGAGATGTACACTGACGCTTCTGCTTTCGCTTGCGTTAATCGCAACTATGCTTGGCGTATCTTATGTATGGCTCTCACTTGCCGTATCTGAGATGCTTTCTATGATAGCAGCAGTTCTTCTGTACAGGAAGACTCGCAGAGTTGCAATAGCTGAAACTTTTGACGACATGTAGATTGTGCATTGTATTAATTTAGTACAATGTGTATATCTTTTGTATTATCGTTGCTAAACTCAGGGGAATTTTATTACAATACTCATACTTATCACTATTGCTGATTAAATATCCATGATGCATTGTTAGATTGAATATCGCTGTTAGTAGGGACGTTGTGTTACTACAGAAATAGAAAAGTGAGGAGAAATGCTTTTTAATCGAGAGACAGACTATGCAGTAAGGGTTCTTAAGAATCTGTCGACAGATAGACCCACGAGCATAAGTTCATTCGTGGAAGGTGAATTCATATCAGAGGCAATCGCTTATAAGGTATCAAGAAAACTCGATAAGGCTGGTATCATATACGGAGTAAGGGGGAGCAGTGGTGGCTATGTGCTGAGCAGACCGCTGACGGAGATTACCCTATATGATGTGCACCAGGCTATAGAGCCACATTCACTTGTATGTGAGTGCCTGAAGCAAGATGTTTCGTGTCTTTTGAACACAGACCGAGACACATGTGCGCTTCGAAAGGAATTATTACGTATTCAAGAAAATATAAATACTGATTTGAAAAAACACTCTCTAGGTGAGCTTTTTGACGCAAAATAAAAAAATAATCGCATCACGCTTTGATGCGATTATTTTTTTGCATTTTATGCCTAGTTATCTCGAGGTATATTAGCCTTAGGTAAACTCCAGTGGTAATGAGCTGCAAGAAGTCTGAGCAATACTATGAGTCCAGCCCCAATTCCCATGGCAAGTACTGTGCCGACTCTATCCCATAGTGCTATGCACGTGAGTGCTCCGATGAGTGATGCGCTAGCATAGAAATGCTTTACGAATATATACGGCCTATTACCTGCCATCATATCTCTCAGAACTCCACCTCCAACTCCGGTGAGCATTCCGACGAAGGTGAATAATATAACTCCGTGAATTGAGGATACAGTGTAAGCTGATTTGATACCAAGAACTGTAAATACTCCAAGCCCGACCGAGTCCATTATGAGCATCAGCCACTCATATAGCATTGAGTCCGAAAATATCCACCTCCTGACCGGCGGTGTGAATACGATTACTGATACTACTACCGATATGATGAGATAAGTTGGGTCCCTAAAGGTTAGAGGAGGAGTCTGTCCGATTATTATATCCCTGATGATTCCCCCACCTACGCCGGTTGTTAGACCGAGTATTGTGATTCCCATGAGATCCATGCCTTTTTCCAGTCCGAGAGTGGCTCCCGAGATGGCAAAGGCGATGGTGCCGATTATTTCAAGTGCGAAGACTATATTTTCAAGACTGTATAATGATGACAATTTCCTTCTCCTACATGTCGATGCTGTAAAAGCATCTTCTATTTATCTAGAAAAGCATATTCCTTTACATGATTTTCCCGTACATGCTGCATTTCCCTCGTCCGTATCTAAATGAACAACGGTTCTGGTGTTGCCGACACGTACAACTACTTCATCAAATGTTAGTGCTCTACCGCATCCTGTATCGATTTTTAGAGAGACTTCGTCTCCCGTGGTTACCTGCAAATGATCCGCATCTTCCTTTGATAGGTGAATGTGCCTTTTTGCGACTATGCAGCCATGATCAATTTCAGTTGTGGCGCCATTTTTAGCTGTGATTTTAATTCCTGGTGTATTCGCTAAATCGCCAGAGAGCCTAAGAGGTGTTTCGATACCTAAATTTCTAGCATCAGTTGCTGCAAGTTCAACCTGCGTTTCTGGACGAGCAGGTCCGAGAATAGCGACATTTTGAAGAGTGCCTTTAGGACCAACGAGTGTGAGTCTTTCTTCCGCAACGTAGCCTACGATAATGTGCTTCTTAGGTGTAAGCTCATATCCAGTGCCAAAAAGTTTTTCTATATCGCCTTGGCAGAGATGCACGTGTCTGGCGCTAACTTCTACATCTACTTCAACCTGTTTCATATCTAATCTCCAATCTCCAACAAACTATGTGAATGTACATATCTATAGTCATTTATGATGTATAAGGATAACATTTATTGTGACAATCTGCAAAGGATGATATAATATTTGCTACATTTTTATTTGTAGTTACAGAATTTATGCCTTTGGTGTACTGCTTTTTACTGCACACCTTATTATGAATTTATCTGCAGGGGATTAATTTATGAAGAAAAATTATGAAAAGGGTTTCTTTGCTGCACTTGGTTGTGCTGGGCTTTGGGGTATTCTTCCAATTTACTGGAAATCGCTAATTCCAATACCGTCATCTACTATCATTATATATAGGATTCTGATGATTGCAGTAGTATGTATAATTGCTGCGCGTTTTAAGTATTCGTGGAGCAGGATTTTTTCACCGCTAAAGGATTGGCGGACATCACTCAAATTTTTCATAGCAGGGCTTATCGTAACGAGCAACTGGAGCATTTATATCTGGGCGGTTAATTCTGGTCATATAATCCAGACGAGTATTGGATATTATATAGAACCACTCGTAGTATGTATATTTGGGGCCATCTTCTTTAAAGAGAAGCTTACAGTTTACAAATCTACTGCCGTAATACTCGCGGCTGCAAGCGTAATCGTAATCTTGGTTCACTATGGACAGGTCCCAGGGATTGCACTCATCCTGGCTACGACATTTGCAATCTATTCAGCGATAAAAAAGACTGTAGACCAGCCACCTGTTATATCGCTCCTATATGAAACTATTTTTATGGCTCCAATTATGTTATGCGTAATAGTATGGCTTGAACTGCATGGGGCAGGAGCGCTTGGAGTTGGAGAGTCATATCAATACTTCCTGCTACTCCTATGTGGGCTTGCAACAGCCATACCTCTTGGGCTATTCGCCTATGCAGCTCAGAGAACATCTATGTTCGTGCTCGGTTTGACGGAATACCTCAGTCCTACATTGGCGCTTATGCTAGGGATTTTCTTGTATAAGGAACCTGTCGATAAAGTGCTGATTATGGCGTTTGGATTGATTTGGATAGGTCTCATATTCTTTTCATATGGTGAATTTAAGAGTGGTAAGGATAGTAAGAGTAGCGAGGATAGTCAAAACGTCAAAGCGAGTTAGAAGTTATAAAATAGCAATGTAGTAATAAATGTAATATTAAAAAATGTGCCAAGCACTGTGTGAAATTAGGGGGATCACACTCTGTGCTAGGCACATTTTTTATTGAGATTATTTAATTGGTTACAGATTTTTCGAAAATAATTATTAGCCTATAGCTTCTGATCTCCTGCTTTAACCCAGCCAGCTCTCTTGACAGCCTTGTGTAACAGTATTGTTAATATTGCTGGTAGAACTACAGATATTAGGATGAGACCGAGCCAATCCATTGAAGTAATCCCTACTTTTGTTCCTTTTGCTATATCAGCAATCCAGCCTGAATACACACCTAGAGGTCCGACTAGACCACATGTGCCCATGCCGCTTGCTATAGCCGGGCCGTTCATCTTGAGATGGAACACGCAGGTTGCAATAGGACCTGTGATAGCAGATGCAATAGTAGGGGCTATCCATATCCTTGGGTTTCTAACTATGTTGCCCATCTGAAGCATCGATGTTCCAACCCCCTGTGATACGAGGCCACCGACGCCATTATCTTCATACGAAGCAACTGCGAATCCAACCATCTGTGCACAGCAGCCAGCAAGTGCTGCACCGCCGGCGAGTCCTGTTAGACCTAGGGCTGCGCAAATAGCCGCAGAAGATATTGGTAAAGTAAGCGCTATACCTACAACTACAGCGACAATAATTCCCATGAGTAGAGGCTGAAGTTCTGTAGCCCACATGATAATATCGCCCATCTTCATGGCTGCGTTTCCGAGTGCGGGAGCGATTAACCAAGATAAAGCGATTCCTATGCCGATTGTCACACTCGGTGTAACTAGGATATCTACTTTTGTCTCCTTTGAAACAGCTTTTCCGCATTCAGCTGCTATTATCGCTACAAATAGTACTGCGAGTGGTCCGCCAGCACCTCCAAGCGCATTTGAAGCGAAACCGACAGTGATGAGAGAGAATAGAACTAACGGTGGAGCAGCAAGAGCGTATCCGATTGCACATGCCATTGCAGGTCCTCCCATAGCCATCGCAAGACCACCCACAGTGTATTTTATACCACCTATAGTAGCGACAGTCTGCGATAGGGCAGAGATGTGAAGCTGCACTCCGATAGTATTGATGATTGTTCCTATAAGTAGTGAACAAAATAGTCCCTGAGCCATAGCGCCAAGTGCATCAATTCCATATCTCTTTCCGGAGATGATTATATCCTTGCGTTTTAGAAATGAAGAAAAACTAGCCATTTAAAAAGCCTCCTAACTATATACAGGTGTCATGACACCTGTATATACATTAAAAGAGGCTCTGTGAAAAGTCAATATCTAATTAAAGAAAACGCTACATGTTACTTAAAAAATAAACTGTTAGTCCGTTAAAAAATTTTTATCGTTTACTCGAAGAGTATCCCTATTGAGCGGAGTTTATCCTTTATTCGCTCAAGTGCATTCTCATCCCTACACGTGATAGCATGCAAGTGAATCCCGCCTGTGAGAAGTGATAGTGGAGGAGCATTGCTCTCAATTATCTTATCTGCGAACTCCTTTGCATCAAGTCTATTTGCAATGTGCAGGTTGCCGACTAGTTCACCATATATAGGATGTTCAACACTTACATCGAGTAATATGCCACCGCAGTCAACAATCGCATTAAGTTCTTCTAGAATTTTAGATGAATCGTGTTTACAAGCGATTCTATAGACTGGAGTAGTCCCAATTTGAGGGAGCACGTATCCACGAGGGGTCGAACTAATATCATGACCTTCAGCCCTGAGAATAGCGATGTCTCCAACGATAATTTGTCTGCTTACTCCGAACTCTTTTGCAAGAGAGGAAGCGCTTACAGGTGAATCTGTAGACTGCAATTTCTGTATTATGTTGTCTTTGCGCTTCTCTCTCTGCATGACAAATCCTCCGTTACCTTCTCTTGCAAATTTGACTATTTATCTTTCTTTTCTTCTTCGCTGACTTTCTTTTCTCTAATCGCTTTTGTGCGTATCTCCTCGCAGATTGCGTTCACAAATTCACTCAGCGGCTTGCTACCTTCATCTCCTTCGAATCTCGAACGAACTGAAACAGTTTTATTCTCAGCTTCCTGCTGTCCAACGACTAGCATGTAAGGTAGCTTCTCCATCTGGGCTTTTCTAATCTTGTAGCCGATTCTCTCGGAGCTGCTGTCAATTGTAACATCAACGCCATTTCTTCTTAGCTCAGCGAAAATTTCCTCTGCATAATCCTGGTACTTATCTGAGATAGGAAGGATTCTAACCTGCTCTGCGCATAGCCAAGTAGGGAAGTTTCCTGAATACTTTTCAATCAGCCAAGCGAGAGTTCTCTCGTAGCAGCCGAGCGATGTACGGTGGATGATATATGGGCGTTTTTTCTCACCGTTCTTATCGATATAGTACATGTCATATCTCTCAGCAAGGAACATGTCAAGCTGTATAGTGATCATAGTATCTTCTTTGCCATATACATTTTTTGCCTGAATATCGAGCTTAGGTCCGTAGAATGCAGCCTCGCCAGAAGCCTCTGTGTAATCGAGACCGATTTCATCGAGAATCTCACGCATTGCAGATTCAACCTTGTCCCATTCCTCAGCAGTTCCAAGATATTTGCCTGGATTTTCTGGATCCCATTTCGACATTCTGTATGTAACATCGCCGTCTAGACCTAGAGTTGTGAGACAGTACTTAGCGAGTTTAACGCAGTTCTTGAACTCCTCGTCAATCTGCTCAGGGGTACACACGAGGTGACCCTCTGAAATCGTGAACTGACGAACTCTAGTAAGACCGTGCATTTCGCCGGAATCCTCATTACGGAATAGAGTAGAAGTCTCTCCCATTCTGTAAGGTAGATCCCTATAGCTGTGCTGCTTAGCCTTATATACATAATACTGGAATGGGCATGTCATAGGGCGAAGCGCAAATGCATTTGCATCAGCATCGTTTTCGATGAGACTAAGGTCCTCAAGTCCTCTAATCTCGCGAGTAGCATCCTCGGCATTGTTCAGTTCATCGATGTTGTCATATCCGAATACGAACATTCCATCCTTGTAGTGGTACCAGTGGTCTGAAATCTTGTAAAGAGTTGATTTAGCCATCAGCGGTGTTCTCGTTCTCACGTAACCCCATTCGTAATCCTCGAGGTCTTCAATCCAGCGCTGTAGCTTCTGAATCATCTTAGTACCCTTAGGCATAAATAGAGGAAGACCCTGACCGATGATATCTACTGTTGTAAATAGCTCCATCTCACGACCGAGTCTGTTGTGGTCTCTGTTCTTGATATCAGCTAGGTACTCAAGGTATTCTTCGAGATCTGCCTTCTTGTTGAATGCAGTACCGTAGATTCTAGTGAGCATCTTGTTGTGCTCGTCACCTCTCCAGTAAGCGCCAGAGCTAGAAGTTAGCTTAAACGCCTTAATCTGCTTCGTGCTCATCAGATGTGGTCCTGCGCAGAGCTCGATAAAATCTCCCTGCTGATAGAAGGAAATGATTTCGTCCTCTGGTAGGTCCTCGATGAGCTCGACTTTGTATGGCTCATTTCTCTCCTGGAATAGCTTGATGGCTTCATCTCTAGGGAGTGTGAAACGAGTTATCGCATCTCCTCTCTTGATGATTTTCTTCATCTCAGCTTCTATCTTATCTAAATCCTCTCTAGTTAGAGCTGGCATGTCGAAGTCATAGTAAAAACCATTATCGATAGAAGGTCCAATTGTCATCTTGGCATCTGGATATAGATTCTTGACAGCCTCTGCGAGCACGTGTGAACATGTGTGTCTGTACGCATGCTTTCCTGCATCAGAATCAAAAGTGAGAATGTTAACTTCAGCATCATTATCCACAACAGTTCTGAGGTCACAGACCTCTCCATCGACTTCACCAACGCAAGCTGCTCTTGCGAGACCCTCGCTTATGTCTTTTGCGATGTCGATGATTGACATCGGCGAAGCATATTCTTTTTTGCTACCGTCTTTTAGTGTAATAATCATTTTAAGAACTCCTTTCATTAGCGGAAGGAAATTAAAAAATCCCTTCCGACATTCAAATTGTCAGAAGGGACGCATACATTCGTATTCGTGGTTCCACCCATCTTCCGGAGCTTCTGCTCCAGCACTCTTTGAAGCTTTTAACGCGGCTAGGCGGGCAGTATTAGTGCCACTCGGAGGTGGTGTTCAGAACGCTCCGTACTGGAATGATCTCACCATCCATCCCTCTCTCAAAGCCTTAAAGCGAACCTACTGTCCTCGTCATCGTTTTAATAATGAAATATGTTACCACCGCATGTGATAATTGTCAATGATTTTACCGCCTCAATTTGTTATAATTTATAGGAAAGAATTGATATAATTTGTGGACAAAAACGAGAAGTTTTGCTGAAATGGTAGGAGAAATAATGAATCCATACATAAAAGAATATGCTGAACTAGTAAAGGATTACGAAGCGAAGAAGGGTAAGCGAGAGACTGTTCTTGCGTTATACGAGTTTTCGGATAGGCTCAAAGAGGCTGGGGATAAGGATGCCAAGGCAGTTCTTGTAGATGTATACAAAATCCTTTCGCTCATGCAGAGTGCGTATGACTTGATGTCAGAGATTGCAGATAGGACAGATAAGAAGCAGATAAAGAAGCTCGCTTATCTCAAATCGCTAGCAGAAGATGATGGAGACAGGTGGGCAGTGAAAAGACCAAAGACAGCTGCTGAGGAGTCTCTACAGAGAGAAAAAGCTAAGAAGCTTCCAAAATTCCGTTACCATCCAGATCCACTGGCTACTGAAAGCTTTGAAGAAGGTCCGCCAGAGGTATGCCCGTGCTGCGGCAAGGAAAGTATTATCTACTATAGTTCGTTCCCTTACAGCGTTGAAGACGTCGAGCATTTGTGCCCAGAGTGTATTGCTAGTGGAGAGGCTGCAAAGAAATTCGACGCTCAGTTCGTGCAAGATGCCGAATGGGAAGGCGAAGTGGATGTGGCGAAGTCGAAAGAACTATTTGAAAGAACGCCTGGCTACCTGAGCTGGCAAGGCGAGCACTGGCTATCCTGCTGTAATGACTACTGCGCATATCTAGGGACAGTCGGCACAGAGGAACTAGAGGAGATGGGCATCGCAGACGAGGTCCTTGAAGAGTATGAGATGAGGCATGAATACACCGATATAAGGGAGTACCTGTATAAGGATGGGGATCTCTGCGGGTATCTCTTCCGCTGCCTTCACTGCGGAAAATATCACATCTATGTCGATGCGAGCTAATTTGCAAGCGTGAAATGAAACACCTTCTTAGAATAGGAAAGGTGATTTGGAGGGAAGTAATTAATGAAGATATATCAATATTTCTTGATTGGACTAAAGTCGACGTGGAATGACAATTTCTTTAAGACGGTGGCATTTATCGTTGGAACTATCGTTCTTGTCACGATGGTGCGGAAGCTGATTATCGTCAGTAGGAGTGGCGGAAAGTTTTCAGAACCTATGCATATCTCAAATGGAAATTTATATATTCACAGCGGATTTGTTCCGGGCAGTCGTGAGATTCCATTGAAAGATCTCGCTGAGGTTGAGATATATTTTGTGCGTGGAGTACATCTGAACGGTGACAGATATTTTATACAGTTCGTGAGGAAAAAGGGTAGGAGCAAGTCGATTTTCGTCGGAAAAAGCAAGGGTAATGACGAGAGGCTTGCTCAGCTTAAGAAGCAGCTGAAGAAGCATAAGGTTAAGGTTCGTGAAATAAAATAAGTGAGGGGAAAGAGGTGTCTATATTGGAAACTAAGAAGAAGTCTGTTCCGTGGAAAGAAGGAAAAGTTATATCAATTTGCCTTCGAGATGGGATATACATCTTGGCGCAGATGGTAAAATCGCCATACATGGTTTTCTTTAACCTCTTTAGCGAGGATAACTCGTGGGAAGGTGTGACTTTGTCAACTGATAATGTGCTATTCTGTCATGCGGTTACGCGCCAGTGGAAAGCGCACAGCCCCATTGAGCGCATTAAAGGTGTAGAGCCACTTTCGAATTACGAGCTTCCAACCAGATGGATTCATACCGAAGGGCTTGGTCACAGAACTCGAGAAATTCTCGTCGATGGAGTAAAGCGAAGTGTAGTGATTCTCGGTACACGTCTTGCGTTAGTTGAAAGAGATATGGTGGATAATAGTAAGAACAATGCGCCGTGCGGACTCTATCATACGGTGGTTAAACCTGATTTAAAAGAAACAGATTGGCCGATGGTGGAAAATGTAGAAACAATGTCAGTCGAGATGTACCCGGGATTAAATGAGCGGTTGTACTTATGTAGTGTCATGGGAAGAAATGTGAATCCAGAGCTCGAAATATACCTCGGTAGACCGATTCCAGAAGCCTACGGAACATACGTAAAGATACTTTGCGGAGATAAAATACCTGATTACTGTTAATATAAGGGATTAAAATCAATACCTAGCTATATCTCTTGATTCAGTGAGATGAAGAGGAGTATTATACAGAATACAGATTTTTTTGAAGGAAAAGGGTGGACATAATGGGAAATAGAGAAATTAAAGTTAAAGTTAAGATGCCAGTACTCCCCGAGAGATTCGGTGGATACACAGTTACAGCAACTAGATTTGACGACATGTTTTTAAAGCTCTTCGACAAAGAGCCTTACGGAATCAACTCTGAGATAAATCTCGTCACAGGAGATGCGAGAACTAGTGTCGAGGTAGTAAGCGTAGATAGAGGAGAACGCTCGATGAGCGTAAGCCTTAAGGTGGGGTATCCAGAGGCATTCGGCCAGGGAGAAGTTCTGACGAGACTTGCTGATGCAGTTGCTCCATATAAGTGCGGAATCGAGAAAATAGCATAGACACTCGATAAACCACATGTAAACATGATATAATTAATAGACTCGTGCATTTACGAGAGAAAAATGGAAATTAGGAAGGATATACTAATGAAAGATATTGAGATCAGAGAACTCTTCCGTAACAGAGAAGAGTATGCAGGTAAAGAGATTGTTGTCAGAGGCTGGGTGAGAGGTAATCGTGCATCCAATCAGTTTGGTTTCATCTCACTCAATGATGGTACCTTCTTCACTCCGCTTCAGGTTGTGTACGAGGCTTCGAAGATTGATAACTACGAAGAGATTTCAAAGGTGCACCTCGCAGCAGGTGTAATGGTTAAGGGTGTACTTGAGCTTACACCTGGCGCGCAGCAGCCATTTGAACTAAAGGCGACAGAGGTTACTGTTGAGGCCGATTCGCTATCGGATTATCCGCTGCAGAAGAAGCGCCATACCATGGAGTACCTTAGAGAAATCGCACATCTTCGTCCTAGAAGCAACACTTTCTCTGCTGTATTTAGAGTTCGCAGCATCGTTGCTTATGCGATTCATAAGTTCTTCCAAGAGCGTGATTACGTATATGTGCATGCTCCAATCATCACAGGAAGTGACGCAGAGGGTGCTGGCGAGATGTTCAGAGTTACGACACTGGACCTAAGCAACCCGCCTACTAACGAAGACGGCTCTATCGACTATTCGCAGGATTTCTTTGGCAAAGAGACTAACCTCACAGTTTCGGGACAGCTCGAGGGTGAAGCGATGGCGCTTGCGTTTAGAAACATCTATACATTTGGACCTACGTTCCGTGCTGAGAACTCCAACACAGCTAGACACGCATCTGAGTTCTGGATGATCGAGCCAGAAATCGCGTTTGCAGACCTTGCTGATGATATGGATGTTGCTGAAGACATGGTCAAGTACATCATCAGCTACACGCTTGAACATGCACCTGAGGAGATGGAATTCTTCAATAAATTCGTGGACAAGGGATTACTTGATAGACTTCACCACATAGTTAACTCAGATTTCGAGAGAGTTACATATACAGAAGCTGTTGAGATTCTTAAGAAAGCTGATAAGGACTTCCAGTTCCCAGTTGAATGGGGAATTGACCTACAGACTGAGCACGAAAGATATCTCACTGAGGAAGTATTCAAGAAGCCTATCTTCGTAATCGATTATCCGAAGGAAATCAAGGCATTCTATATGAGACTCAACGACGACGGCAAGACTGTTGCGGCATGCGACCTTCTTGTACCAGGAGTTGGTGAAATCATCGGCGGAAGTCAGAGAGAAGAGAGACTCGATATCCTCGAAGCTAGAATGGATGAGATCGGCATGAACAGAGAGCTTTATGACTGGTACGTTGATCTTCGTAGATATGGCGGCGTAAAGCATGCTGGCTACGGACTAGGTTTCGAGAGAATGATTATGTACCTAACAGGAATGAGTAACATCCGTGACGTTGTTCCATTCCCAAGAACACCTAAGAACGCTGAATTCTAAAGCGTTTGAGAGGCAATATACATATACAAATAATTTAGCGGCTATCACTAGGCTCTTCAAGAGGAGAAGGTGGTTGCCGCTTTTTATTGTCAATTAAAATATTGTATTGAACAAGATACAAGCTATGTTATACTTGTGACAAGAGCTTAAATAATTTTATCAGCTCAAAAAAATAATAAAATCAATGGGAGGATCTAAGGATGAAAGGTTATTCTACAGATAAGATTAGAAACGTCATACTTTTAGGACATGGCGGCTGCGGTAAAACGACTTTTCTTGAAGCGGCTCTACTTGCCACTGGCGCAATCACCAGAATGGGTAAAGTAGAGGATGGCAACACCACATCGGATTACGACAAGATGGAAATTGAGAAGAAGCATTCTATCAATACCACTCTAGTTCCGGTAGAGTACCAGGGATATAAATATAATTTCCTTGATACCCCAGGATTATTCGACTTCAAGGGAGAAATTCGTTCAGCGCTCAGCACAGCTGCATCATCGATTATCATGGTGGATGCATCTGCTGGAGTACAGGTAGGAACTGAGAAGGCGTGGGAGGAATGCAGTAAGCATAAGAATCCAAAATTTATAGTCCTCACCAAGATAGATAAAGAAAACGTAGATGTAGACAAGGTTGTAGCGCAGCTTCGTGAGAAGTTCGGAAACTCTGTTGTTACCGATGATGACAAGGACGCTCTGAACGAGGCAGTGGCTGGCACAGATGAAGCTCTAATGGAGAAGTTCTTCAACGAAGAGCCATTTACAGATGAAGAATTTTATAACGGACTTATGACTGGAATTGCAACAGGCGACGTAGTACCTATCATCAAGATGTCCTCGAAGACAGGTGAGGGAGTAGACGAAGTTCTGCGTTCTATCAGCAAGTATGTTCCTACACCTAATATGCACCCTGCATATCCAGCAAAGAACATCAAAGGTGAGGATGTTGAGATTACAACGGATCCTGCAGAGAAGCCGGTTCTATGGGTTTTCAAGACAATCGCTGACCCATTCCTAGGTAGAATTTCCTACGCAAAGGTTATAACAGGAACTGTCAAGGTAGGTCAGGAACTGTACAACTCTCGTACACAGAAGATGGAGAAGCTCGGATCTATGTTCTTCGTAAGAGGTAAGCAGCAGGTTCCAGCAACTGAGGTTGTGGCTGGCGATATCTTTGCACTTGCCAAGCTAGCAGGAACAAAGACTGGCGATACACTATCTCTCAAGAGCGAAGGAATCCAGTTTGAGCCGATCGACTTCCCTAAGCCAAACTACTTCATCGCAGTTCAGGCTAAGGATAAGAACGACGAAGAGAAGATGGCGCAGGCTCTATTCAAGCTTATGGAAGAAGATCCTTCATTTGCATTAGTTCGAAATGTTGAGACACATCAGTCACTTCTCGGCGGACAGGGAGACCTCCAGATAGGAATAATCAAGGAAAAGCTCAAGAAGAACTACGGAATCGACGTAGTGACTGTTCCTCAGAAGATTGCTTACAGAGAGACAATCAAGGGCACTTCAGACGTTCAGGGTAAGCATAAGAAGCAGTCTGGTGGTGCTGGACAATATGGGGACGTGCATATCAGATTCTCTCCAGCTAAGGAAAACTTCGAGTTCTCCGAAGAGCTATTTGGTGGAGCAATCCCTAAGAGCTATGTTCCTGCAGTTGAGAAGGGACTCCTCGAGTCGATGGAAAAAGGCCCTCTCGCCGGCTGCAAGGTAGTTAACATCAAGGCGGTTCTATATGATGGTTCATACCATGATGTAGACTCTAACGAGATGGCGTTCAAGATTGCTGCATCACTAGCTTTCAAGAAGGGTATTGTTGAGGCTAAGCCTTGCCTACTCGAACCAATCATGAAGCTCGACATAGTAGTTCCTGAGAAGTATACAGGTGACGTAATGGGCGATATGAACAAGAGAAGAGGACGTATCCTCGGTATGGATCCAGCGGATGAAGGCACAACTTGCCTGCATGCTGAAGCGCCAGAGGCTGAGCTCTTCGATTATGCAATCGTGCTAAGAGCTATGACTCAGGCTAGAGGTAGCTTTGAGATGGAGTTCTCCAAGTATGAGGAAGTGCCTGCTAACCTAGCGCAGAAGATCGTTGAGGCGCACAAGCAGGAGACAGAAGGCAAATAACGCTTATAGCGATATACGTATAAAGACCAGCCAGAGGGCTGGTCTTTGTCTTTTCCAGATAGTATTACATTAACTTTTACTGCAAGATAGCAATTTTTCTGATAATATAAGCGTATTGAATTAGAGAGGGGAACTCATGAAATTTAGAGACAAATTAGACAGGAAATACCTCAAGATTGTGGCTTATGTAGTTCTGGCAGTGGGACTGTCTTATGCTTTGATTTTATTTATGGGACAGTATCAGAGCATTAGCAAGAGCGCACTTGGGATTGTAAGTTGGCTTGCTGATATTCTTAAACCAGCGGTAATCGGTGCGATTTTGGCGTATATCTTAAATCCGCTAGTTGGCCTAACAGAGAGGCTAATAACGCGTAATGCAAAATCACTAAGTCAAAACCCAGTTCAGAAGAAGCGCAGACATACAGTAGCAGTTTTGATAACCTTGCTATTTATAGTGGCGATTTTGCTGGCTTCTCTCACGGCGATTATATATGCAGTAACGAAGCAGGTGCAGACTATAAATGCTGACAGCATCAATGCACTGGTCAACAGTATAGTGGACCAGGCAAAATCATTTGAACACAGCTTTAAAGAGTGGCTTTCGAAGTATAATTTCAGTAAGAATTATGATCTCAACTTCGAGAAGAATCTCATCAACTGGGTTTCACATAAGCTAAATAGCGCAAGTGGTCTACCGACGTTGCTTTCAAATATCACAGCTGGTGCGAGCACTTTGCTGTTCTCGGTTATGTTCGCGGTATACTTCTTGTTTGACGCAGAGAACCTAAGAAAGTACTGGGGCAGAATGCTTAGGACCATTTGGTCGCAGCGTGCAAATGACAAGCTTACATATGTATATGGCGATGTTAACAAGGTGTTCAGTGGATACTTCCGCGGTGCAGCGATGGATGGTTTCACAGTAGCACTTCTCATCAGCATTGGACTGACTGTAGTTGGCATGCCTTACGGCGTGATGATTGGTGTAATGGCTGGTATTGCTAATCTGATTCCTTACATGGGACCGATAGTAGGATACGGACTTACTATCGTGTCGGGCGTGATTTCTGGTGAGATTAAGACGATGATTATATCTATCGTGATTATCTCGGTGGTGCAGGTTCTGGACGGTGCGGTTATCAATCCAAAGCTATTATCGCATAGCATTGAAATACACCCGTTGCTAGTTTTGGTGGCTATCATCGCAGGAGAGAAGGTGGGCGGATTTGCAGGTATGATTGTTGCCGTGCCGTTTGCTGCTCTGCTCAAGATATGGTTTGAACGCCTCGTTGAGAGAAGGGCGAAATCTAGAACATGTGAAGAGGATGCCGCTACAGCAGAGATCGTGGATAGAGAAGGCTTGGAAGAGTAACATGGTTTAATAGGAAGTCAATTATGCCTTTTGAAATAGTAAGAAATAATCTTGTAAATATGGAAGTGGATGCGGTGGTAAATACTGCAAATCCCAATCCTGTGATTGATTCTGGTGTAGATAGTGAGGTGCATGCGAAGGCTGGTGCTGAACTACTTGCTGCGAGGAAGAAAATCGGCTACATTGATTTTGGAGCTGCAGCCATAACTTCAGGATATGGGCTAGATGCCAAGTACGTTATACATACGGTAGGACCAATTTGGCGTGGCGGCAGCTATGATGAGGAGCAAATTCTGGCATCGTGTTACAGGAGTTCACTAGCTCTAGCCAAAAATCACCAGTGTGAATCCGTCGCATTTCCTTTGATTGCCACTGGTAACTACAAGTTCCCGAAATCACTCGCTCTACAAATAGCCGTTCGAGAAATCAGTAGCTTTCTCATAGAAAACGAAATGCAGATTTATCTAGTCGTGTTTGACAAAGATGCTTTCGAGCTTTCTGAGAAGCTTTTCAAATCCGTAAGCAGCTACATTGATGAAAACTATATTCGAAGTACGATGCTAGAAGAATATGGTAATGATAGCTTGCATGATTCAAGTCTTAAAACTAGATGGGATAGCGATAGGACCACAAGTGGTGCGCAAAATGAAGAAGACTACAAACTTCTGATAGAAGAGTGCGTTGAGCTTAGCATCTGCGCCGCGCCTACGGTTGAAGCTGAAGAACTGAGTGAGATGCTAGAGAACCTCGATGCGGGGTTTTCCGAAACTCTTCTTAAGCTCATTGATCGTACTGGGAGGAAAGACTCTGAGATATACAAGAAAGCAAATATCGACAGAAAGCTGTTCTCGAAAATAAGGAATAACCTGGATTATAAGCCATCCAAATCTACTGCGCTGGCATTTGCATTTGCTCTTGAGCTCGATATAGAAGAGACACAAGACTTTATCGGAAGGGCGGGATTTGCACTCTCGCCTAGTAGCAAGTTTGATGTTATTGTGGAGTTCTTTCTTATAAATGAAAACTACAATATCTACGAACTTAACGAGGTCCTGTTTGCGTTTGACCAACCGTTAATCGGTGCTTAAATGTCGCATGTGATGCGACCATTTCTACTCCTGTTTAGCCAATAATAGGGACATAACAACAAACAGGAGGATTTAAAAATGACTGAACTAGTATTTATTTTAGACCGAAGTGGCTCAATGTCTGGACTTGAAAAGGACACTATCGGAGGCTTTAACTCTATGCTCGAGAAACAGCGCAAGGAGCCGGGAGAAGCGATGGTATCCACAGTTCTCTTTGACAATGAAATCGAGGTTGTCCATGATCGCATAGGGATTAAAGAGGTACCAAAGCTAACAGAAGAAGAGTATTTTGTGCGTGGATGCACAGCGCTTCTAGATGCTGTTGGTGGAGCAATTCATCACATTGGCAATATTCACAAGTATGCTCGCCGTGATGATGTCCCAGAGAAGACCCTATTTATCATCACTACTGATGGACTTGAGAATGCCAGCCGCTATTACACTTATGATAAAGTTAGAAGCATGATAGAGCGTCAGAAAGGCTGTTATGGATGGGAATTTATATTCCTTGGTGCTAATATCGACGCAGCAGAAGAAGCGAGAAGATTTGGGATAGATGAATCCATGGCTGCTAACTATCGCTGTGATGAAGTTGGAACTGCTTTAAACTATGAGGTCATCAGCGATGTAGTGACAAGTGTGAGGATGTGTGAAGAACCTCTGTCTGCAAGTTGGAAGATGAGAATAGATGAGGATTATGAGAGCAGGGATGCGAAGAAATAGCTGAATCTATTAATAACTGCGATGCTGCGTTATGGAGATATAAAATAGCAAAACAATGTTAAATACATGTGGTGAAACATTAGATGGTGGATGAAATGCAGAAACAAAATGATTTTGAAACAGCATGCAAGAATCTGACTGAGGGAATTAGTATTTTCAAAGAGGAAATAGTATCAAAATGCGCAGAACTTCAAGATGCTGAATGGTTATTTGATAAAGGTACAACGAAGGTTTGCAAGGCTGATGAAAACGGCAAGAAGAAGCGGTGTAAGGTCGGAATATGTTATATATCAAAGATTGCGTTGACAAATGATGCTGCAATAGAGATATGGCGAATGTTTAAGGAACATTTTGACGATAGTAACTTAACTAACGTAGAAAGACTCACAGGGAATGAAGAAATGGGCAGATACGTGTTTTCTGCGAAGAATGAATTAGATCAAGTTGAATGTGTAATTAACACACCAGGGGAATGGAATATTCCGTTAATAAGCATTACAGGCTATGTCGGGTCAAGGTATAGAATTTCGGATATTGACTAAAAATTGGGGGATCTATGATAAAAATTTTATTCATATGCCACGGCAACATCTGCCGCTCCACTATGGCAGAATCGGTAATGACGCACCTCGTGAAAGAAGCGGGGCTAAGCGATGAATTTGAAATAGACTCTGCTGCGACTAGCAGGGAGGAAATCGGAAATCCGCCGCACTACGGAACGGTGAAGAAACTCGGAGAAGTGGGTATACCCGTTGTACCGCACAGGTCAAGGCAAATGACAGAGACTGACTATGATAAGTTTGACTATTTGATAGCCATGGATGAGAATAATTTGCGCAACATGAAGAGGTTTGTAGGCAGCGATGAAGAGGGTAAGGTCTCGCTTTTGCTCGAGCATGCTGGCAGAAGTGGTGATATTGCAGATCCTTGGTACACAGGGAATTTTGATTTGACGTATAATGATGTCATGGATGGATGCAAGGGCTTACTCAGGGAACTTAGATAAGATAGGAAGAAGGGCGTAGTAACGATGGGCCAAGCTTAAGATGAAGCAGCGACTTGCTGAGGAAGCTCATGAGCGAGGTAAAGCAGAGATTGAACTCAAGTGGACAGGTGTAGTAGTGCAGATGAAATGTCTCATTAGAAATAACGGTACTATTACGATCTCATGACAATCCGATTTTAAAGGAGTATTTGAATTAGATGGCTAAGAAAGCAAAATCAGTATATATGTGTGCGGAGTGTGGTAACGAGTTTCCGAGCTGGCAAGGGCAGTGTTCTTACTGCGGTGCGTGGAATTCGATTGTAGAGCAGAAGGTTAAACCGGATGCTGATAGCGATGCACGTAGGAGGACGACCAGCAAGGCGACTCCGTCAAAGCTAAAGAGCGTGGGGACTGGAAATTATACGAGGATTACATCTGGTATTAGTGAGCTCGATAGGGTTCTCGGCGGAGGAATAGTGCTCGGCTCGATGATTCTGATATCTGGTGAACCTGGAATAGGAAAGTCCACGCTGATAATTCAGTCTGCTAATTCGATTGCGCTTAATAATGGAACGGTTCTCTATGTTAGCGGCGAGGAGTCAGAGGAACAGGTGAAGCTGAGGGCAGACCGCGTGTGCGAAAATCTGTCTGATAATCTACTCATTTTTCCAGAGACCAATATAGAGAGTGTGCTTGCGGCCTGTGAGCAGACGAAACCGAAATTCCTTGTGATAGACTCAATTCAGACAATGTATTCGGAGGAACTGGACAACACTGCTGGCAGCATCACGCAGATTCGTGCCTGCTCGAATCTGCTCATGAAGTATGCTAAGACGAATAATGTGCCGATTTTTATAGTTGCGCATGTCAATAAGTCAGGTGACCTCGCTGGACCAAAGACTATAGAGCACATGGTAGACTGCGTGCTAAACTTCGTGGGTGAGCGAGATAGGGATCTCAGGATTCTTCGTTCTGTAAAAAACAGATTTGGAACCACCGAGGAAATCGGGGCATTCAGCATGGGTCAAAGTGGTATGACCGAGGTGAGAGACCTGTCGGGAACTCTGCTCGAGAGCTCGGATATCAAGGAAGAGGGCTCGGTCGCTTCGGCGCTCTACGAGGGCAGCCGTCCTGTATTCTTTGAAATTCAGGCGCTAGTGACACCTGCCAATGTCGGTTTCGCGCGCCGAAGCGCAATCGGTATAGATAATAACAGACTCAATATGATTCTGGCTGTTCTGGAGAAGAAAGTCGGAATCTCGTTGCTGAATCATGACGTTTATGTCAATGTGGTTGGCGGACTGAAGCCCGACGGGCCAGGTGCAGACCTGGCCGTCGCGCTCGCGATCTATAGCTCGTTCCGCGAGCGCACCTCGCCTCGCCGCGTGGTGGCGCTCGGCGAGGTCGGGCTTACCGGCAATCTGCGAGCAGTGAGGAATGCTGACCGTATAGTTAGCGAAGCAGCCAGACTCGGATACGAAGCTGTGATCTTGCCGCGAGGCAATGCTAAGGTATCAGTTCCTAATGCTGATATAGAGGTTGTAGGCGCAGAGAGCCTCGCGTCTGCAATCAAGGCTTTTATAGGCAAGAACTAAGATCAAATCCTGGACGCGGCAGCTTGGCCTGCGGCTGCCGCGTCCAGTGCAGCTTATAATCAAAAACCAAAACAGGAAGGTGACTGCGAAGCTGCTCACCTTCCTGTTTTCTTATCATTGTTAAATTATTAAATTATAAAATTATTAAATTTTATTCCGCCCAAAACTCCCTCCATCAAGAAGCACAACAAGCTTATCGAGCAACTCAAAGTCTACTTCTTAACGGTCGCCAGCTCAAACCAAAAGTCACTTCCTTTGCCCTCTTCGCTTTCAACTCCATAATTGGCATTGTGGAGGCTTAAGATGCCTTTTACGATGGATAGGCCAAGGCCAGTTCCTTCTATGTTGCGGTTTCGGTTAGCGCTAGTTCTGTAATAGCGTTCCCATACGTGGGATATCTCTTCAGCGGCTATTCCGTCGCCGTGGTCAATTACATCAAATCTAACATTGCGACCGACTTTCTTGAGTTCGATTCGCACGTACTTATCCTTACCGCAATACTTAATAGCATTGGATATGAGATTTGCCATAACTTGCTTAAGCTTATCGTAATCGCCATATACATACGCAGTCTTACATTTGTTGAATGATATATTGTAGCCCTCTTGCTGATTAAGTACCTCGAAAGTCTCTTCTACTTCAGTAGCGGCCTTTACGATATCGAATTTAGTCATGTTTAGCTCAGCTGAGTTAGACTGAAGCCTCGAAGCGGAGAGCATATCAGATACGAGCTTGTTGAGCCTATCTGCCTCTGCGATAATAACTGCAAGATGTTCAGCGCGCTTCTCTGGATTATCTCCCGAGATATCGTTAATCATCTCAGCATATGATTTTATCATCGTTAGCGGAGTCTTGAGATCGTGTGACACATTGGCGATTAAGTCTCGCTGATATGAATCTGTCTTCTGCATCTCATATGAAGCTTTATTGAGCGTTCTAGCTAACTCATTAGTCTCGGTAAATATTCCTCCATTAAAATTCACGTTATAATTGCCGTTGCTCAGCTGGACTGCTGACTTTGTGATGCTCGCAATAGGTAGTGATAACCAGGTCGACATGATGATTGCGAGCATGCTGGCAATCATCAGTGTTATAAACGTGATGTATAGTAGCTGCGAACGCAAAATCGATATGGTAGACTCCACTGGGTAGAGAGGAGCAATCATGTATAGGATGTTTCCGTCATCACGATTCCCAAGGTACGTAGCATACACTAGGCGCGATGCCTTATTTCCCTTTTCAGTGACAGTGAGAGAAATTTTACCTAGAGAACTCTTCGCTAGCTTGTCCTTTGCATCTGAAATCTCGAACTGATAATGAGGGATATCGCCCTGTGACAGACCGCTGTTTCCATATTCTGAAGTCGAATCGGCTGTTTCTAGCCTTATATATAGACCATTTCGGTCAGCGGCTTTTCGCGCATACGCATCGAAATTATCCTTGTTAGTGGAATAGTAGTTGCCCAGCTTGTTTGCCGTCGTCTGCGCCTCCTGTGCCATCATTCGTTCGTAGTAGGTGTTCATGAAAAAACTCTGCATGAACCATACCATGAGTAAGATCACAGCGGCAAATACCATAAAGTACATAAGCGAGACAGCACGTATGCTGTTTGGATCCCACTTACTTCTCTTTGTCTTCATATTCAAACTTGTAACCCACTCCTCTTAGTGTAACGATAAAATCACGGTATGGACCGAGGTTATTTCTCAGATTCTTGATGTGAGTATCAATGGTTCTATCGTCACCGAAGAAATCATATCCCCAGATGTCCGAGAGAAGCTTGTCTCTCGATAGAGCGATATTTCTATTCTGAATCAGATAGAAGAGAAGATCGTACTCCTTAGGTGTGAGATTTACTCGCTTTCCGTCTATATAAATCGTGCGAGCTGCGAAGTTCACCTCAAGACCATCAAACTTCATGACGTTGCTAGTTCCGTGGTCAGCACCTTCGTGTCTAGTAATAACAGCGTTTACACGAGCCATGAGCTCTTTAGGGCTAAATGGCTTTACAACATAGTCATCGACTCCTAGCTCGAAACCAAATAGCTTATCGTATTCTTCGCCTCTTGCTGAAAGCATGATTACAGGTATATCTTTGAATTTCTTGATTTCCTTAACCGAGCTAAAACCGTCTAGCTTAGGCATCATCACATCCATGATAATCAGGTCGTAATCGTTAAGCTTACATAGCCCAATTGCGCTCATTCCGTCTGCTGCCTCTGTAACTTCATAGCCGCTAAATTCTGAATATTCTTTGATGACCTCTCTGATTTTAGCTTCGTCATCTACTACAAGTAGCTTTTTCATATCTCGTTCCTTTCATATCATGTGAATAATACAAAACACTAATTCGAACCTTCAGTTCTTAAATTTTGTACATTATATCATAACCCATCTTCACATTGTGGAAATCCATTGAAGAATACAAGACAGTGAAGTGTTAATATGTGTTAAATCAATAGATAGCGTGCGCAAACCACGTTGACAGTAGTTTACCAAAGCTTTATTCTAGATATTGTGCATATCATACAAGACGATATGGAATGCTATGAAATATATTTTAAGGAGAACGTTGATGAAGAGGAAACTCGCGGCACTAATTACTTGCTTGATGATTTTTATTTCTCAAGTTATGACAACGAGTTACGCTGGTGTGTATGACGGTTATGTTAGGGATAGAGCAAGCTTAAATGCGGATAATGTTTCGGAAAAGAATTACAAGATATTCAGCCCTGATTTGTCCGAAGACACTGAGGTAATCGAGACTAAGAAGGACCTTGCAGATGAAGCAGCAAAGACATACGAAAGTGTGGCTATTGATGAAGCTCATTTTCCGAGCGATGGATTTAGGAAACTGGTAAGTGAGAACTTCGATACTGACGGTGACGGAACCCTGAGTAGTGATGAAATTCGCGAAGCTAAGATCGTAAACAGCGAAGGCGACTACGAGATAGATTCTCTTAAAGGCATCGAGTACCTTGCTAATCTCAAGAAACTCAATGTTTATTCTGACACTCTGTCAGAAGTGAATATTACTAAGAACCCTGAGCTACAGATACTGTCGCTATCAGGAGACGGTGCGATTACCTCAATTGATACAAGTAGGAATGCTAAGCTGCGGGTATTTAACGTGACCAATTCATCGCTAGAGAGTGTTGATCTCACTAAGAATCCAGAGCTCAGAATTTTTACCGTTCCGCTTACTTCTTTACGCAGCGTTGATTTAAGAAATAATCCTTACCTAAAGAGATGTGAGGTGCCTGGAACTCAGGTAAAAGAGCTAGATGTAACGCATAATAAGAGGCTTCAGGCGCTCAATGTGGAAAATACCTCGGTGAGCAAGGTGGATACATCTAACAACAGAGATTTATATGAGTTCTATTTCAACAGCACGCCGATCTCTAGTGTGGATTTCTCAAAGAACTGGAACTTAACGCAGGTACAGGCTAATGATACGAAGCTCAAATCAATCGACTTTTCGCATTGTAAAGCGCTGACACTGTTTTGGATGCGTAATACAGAAATTGACACTTTAGATCTATCAAACAACAAATATTTTAGTGAATTAGCTGCCGGCAACTCTAAGCTTAAGGCTCTGGATGTTGCAGATAAGACTTTTTTAAAGACTATCGAGATTGAGAATACACCTGTTAAGCACTTAGACGTAAGCAGTGCTCGCAACCTCGTAGGACTTAACGTATCTGGTACTCAGATTAAAAAGCTAGATGTGAGCAAGAATACAAATCTAAACGTTCTTAATGTTAGCGGCACTAAGATAAAGAGTCTCAATATTAATAACAACAAGGATCTTAGAAGACTGAACTTTGATAACACATCAATCAAGGGAATGGAGAGGGTGGATGCAGCGAAGCTTACTGCCCTTGAGGAGTTATCTTGTAAAAATTCGGGAGTAGAAGAGATTACAAAGCCTGCGTCCAATAATATAAGCCTATGGAACGTCGATGGCAACAAGCTAAAACAGCTCGATTTAAACCAATTTAGTGCATATCAAGGAATTGCAGTATCTCCGCAGAATATAACAGTTAGAGGTAAGGAGAAGAATGGCACTCTCCAGGTTGACATGCATGATTTGGTTGATGATGTGTCTAAGGTGAGCGGCGTTACAGGTGCTAACGCAACTTATAGCGCAGGAACCGGAGTCGTGACATTTGGAACATCTGGGGACCGCACATTTACATATGATTATGAAACTGGAAATACCGGAGCACCTAAGATGAAGGTGAACGTAAAGGTGCTCAGCGACCTAGACCCAGATGAGTTTGCTGCGCAGATTAATAGAGCTAGGTTTATTGATAATGGCAAGACTCTTGAGGTTGCTCTAGACAAGAATGTTCATGTAACAGATAACGGTAAGTCAAAGATAGAAATCTATGATGGGAATCCTGATGATGGGGGAACACTAGTTCATACCCTTGGAAGTGGGGATAAAGTGGATTCCCAGTTCGAAACGCTTAATATTTCACTCAAGGATGCGTTAGACATTAAAAGACCTCTATATGTAAAGATAAATAAAGGTGCAATCAAAGATAGCAAGAACAAGGTTCTAGGAGAGAATATCAGAGAGCCGATCGTACGCGACGTTACTGTAGACAGCGTCGTGTTCTCTAAGACTAAGTTCGATAGTGATGGTGGTGCGCTTACAGTAAACCTAGCTGGTAGTAGATTTGAAGCGACAACTAATCTAAAGCTGTCGCTAGTAGATGAGGCTGGAAATGTTATAAATGGGGAGACGTCATTCGTTTCTGCTAAGAGTGCTGAGTTTAAATTCAAGCTCCCTGAGAACGGCAGTGAAGATAACGTAAAGTACAAGGCGGTACTAACGGCAGACGGTAAGGAAGTTGATACTGCAGGTGCATTTAACGGAACCAAGAAGGTTACCGTTCTAACTGCAAAGGAGGACGAGGTAATACCTGGTGCAGTTACATCATATTCGCTGACAGGCGCTGATGATCAGGATCCATCAGATGATACATTTGAAGGTACAGTCGAAGAGTACGTAACACCGGCTGCAACTCTCGAGCTAAATGGAAGCAACCTTAATACAGACAATGTAAAGATTAAGGCTGTTGATGAAAATGGTGTGGAGTGGCCTACAACGCCAGTTCCACTCTGCAATTCTATGTATAGATTCCAGGCTGTTCCTAATTATGTGGATCCAGCTGGTACTAAGATGAAATTTGACCTCATGGCACCAACTAATATAGGAGCAGATAAGACGTACACGGTAACGGTGTCCCTGGATGGTGGAAAGACATATCTATCTCAGCCAAAGTATAAGATGATTATCCACAACAATGGATATATGGGAGATAAACTATTCACTCCAGCACAGATGCAGAACCTCATAAATATCGAAGTCAACTACGTGGATGAGAGTGGAAATAAGCTAGCTGCTTCAGACAATTATAAAGCTTACGGAGTGTCTGAGATTTACTCATTAGGTATCAAGGCTAAGAAGATCAAAGGCTATGCGGTTCAGTCGAGTGATGTAGATCAAGAGCTTCTAGATAACGGATTTGTTGCATCACTTCCAAGCAACAAGATTACGTTCACATATGGTAAGGCTGAACCTAACAAGATGATTGAAGGAAATGGCAGCAGCTATGACCTTGCTCTAGGCACAGACTTAAACTTTAGAGCATCAGCTCCAGTTTCGGAGTTTGAATCTGCTGTTGTTACAGGTACGAATTATAGGAAAGTTCTAACGGAAGGAACTGACTTCGAGAAGAGCTCCGGAAGCACTAGGGTCAAGCTAAAGGCTGCATACCTTAAAACTCTAAAGCCAGGTAGATATAGGCTAGAGGTTAATGAAGCTTCTGGAACTGCTACTGCAGAGTTTACCGTCTATGATTCGAGAAATGCTTCTTCTGGAAGTAAAATCAGTGTTACTAAGCACGGAAAAGGAAGGTATGCTATAAAGTCTAGTAGAATCTACAGGCGAGGTGTAGTTCAGACGGGAGATAATTTACCGTTCATGCCGTTTGTAATCTTTGGAGCGTCTATTTCTGCACTGGCGATAGTGACGGTTAGTCGTAGAAAACGCTATAGATAAATACGGCGAGGGAAAAATGCATAACGTGATGTCAAAGCAGAAAGGCGACCCGCCTTTCTGCTTTTTTTGTAGAAGTAATTAAAATAAAAGATTTGACAATAATTGCCAAATAATTATTGACAATGCTAATCTCTTGTGCTAATTTATAAAGTTTCGATTGTTGCTTTTTAAATACAGTTATAATATAATTTTATTAAGTACAAGATGTAGAGAGAGGAGGCTGCTTTGTTCAATATCGGAGATAGTATTGCGTATCCAATGCACGGGGCGGGAGTTGTTACTGAAATCGAAGAAAAAGAAGTTCTCGGTGAGATTTGCCGCTATTATCATGTAAGCCTCCCGTACAGCAAGATGCATGTGATGGTTCCTGTCGATAATTCGGACAAGGTGGGGGTTAGAGCCATCATTTGCAAGGAAGATATCCAAGGAGTGCTTAATGTCCTTGGTGATGAGTCCGATAAGATGTCTAATAACTGGAATAGAAGGTATAGAGAGAATACCGAGAAGCTTCGCACTGGGGATATCTATGAAGTCGCCGGTGTGGTGAGAAACCTCGTTCGTAGCGATAGGATCAAGAAGCTTTCGACTGGGGAGAAGAAACTCCTCGGCAATGCTAAGCAAATCCTCGAGAGTGAATTAGTACTTGCAGGAGGGCTTTCTCTCGACGAGGCTGATAGCCTAGTAGAATCAAATATTTAGCCATAAGGGTGCTTGTTGCGTCAAGCCTTGACCGCAAGTGCCCATTATTATAAAAGCGATTGTTTAATTTTTGGCAGAAAGGAGGAGATAGAGTGATTAAGAAACTATATGCTGTGCTGCTGTTTATTATCGGCGGCATAATTGGAAGCCTTTTGTTTTGCGCTCTGCAAATGAAGCTCAAAGATATAAGCTTCAACGAAGTAGTTGTCACGAGTGTCGCTGATTTTAGCATTTTGGTGCTTTTCGTAATCATTTTCGGACTTATTTTTAGAATTTTTGCACCGGCACTCATTAATAAACAGAAAAAAGCGGCGTCGTATATTGAGCATGATCTTAAGGATGTATCTATAGATGCAATTCTCATAGATGCCATTGGAGTTGTTATAGGTCTAGTTGTTGCATTAATAATTTCCATGAGCTATAGATCACTTCTACCACCACTTTGGTATTCAGTGATTACTATTACGCTATACTTTGTGTTTGGCTTCTTCGGTTTCGTTGTTGCATCAGCTAAAGTCAAGGGGCATCGAAAAATTCTTGACAGCCGTGCACTTCGGAGCCATGAAAAAATCAATTCTGGTACACCTAAAGTTATTGATACGAGCGTAATAATCGACGGAAGAATCCTTGATATCATGAGAGCAGGGTTCATCGATGGTAAAATTATCATTCCGACGTTCGTGCTCGATGAACTCCGCCATATTGCAGATTCTAGCGATAATATCAAGCGCGTCCGCGGAAGACGAGGGCTAGACATCCTAAATCAGATCAGAAGTGAGTTTAACGTAGAAGTTTATAATAATACCGCCAAGCTCAGACATCTCGATGGTGTTACTGAGGTAGATGTAAAACTGATTAAGCTGGCACGCGAACTCAACGCGAATCTGATTACTACAGATTTCAACCTCAACAAAGTAGCGACTATTAACGATATCAAGGTGCTTAATATCAATGAGCTGGCAAATGCGATTAAACCTGTAGTTATTCCCGGTGAGAAGTTACTCGTTGACATTGTTAAGCATGGTAAAGATCGAGAGCAGGGCATTGGCTATCTGGATGACGGCACGATGATTGTAGTTGAGGATGGAGCTGGTCATATATCTGAAAGTGCATTCGTGACAGTAACGAGTGTGATACAGACATCTGCAGGCAAAATGATATTTGCACGCATCAATCCATAATGCAATAATAGAATTGACTCGCCTAAAAGAGTCATAGGCGCAAAGGTGCAAATCCTTTGTAGACTAGATAAAGGATGGATATAACGATTAAAATAAATAACTATAAGAGTGCAACGGCTAGCAAGGCTAGAAGCCCTCACATTGCTCTTGTCGCCGCAGCAGGTAAGGGTACACGCATGGGTGCGGAGATTCCCAAGCAGCTTATGAGCTACAAAGGGATGACAGTGGTTGAGCGAACGGCGTCCGTCTTTGCGGCACACGAGGAGATAGATGCGGTATTTCTCCTCATACCACAAGATAAGGAATACGATGAGACATTCTTTCAAATAGCGGATAGGCTAGAATGCTTGTACGGCAAGCCTATCCGCTGTTCGTATGGTGGAAGTTCCCGAGGAGAGTCAGTTTTCCATGGGCTCGAAGCTATTTCGGATTACTTATCTAAGAACTGTGAAATTGATAATAGCGACTCCATAGAGGCCTGCGAAGCGGTGATATTGATTCATGATGCAGCTAGGGCAGAGATAACTGAAGAGATTATCGATAGAAATATCGCAGCTATGAGAGATAATGAGGCTACATGCACTGTGGTTCCGATGATTGATTCGCTCAGGATGACAGAAAAATCAGCAAGTGAATTTTTTGACGACTTGTCATCACATAATGATTATCTTATAATTAATAGTAAATCTATTGATAGAGATAGGGTAGTCGCTGTGCAGACGCCACAGTGCTTTAAACTAAGCAGCTTGATGGCTGCTTACGACAAGGCGAGGCGTGATGGATATGTCGGTACAGATGATGCCTCTATCGCGGAGCATTTTGGGATAGACATAGCTCTAGTTGAAGGAGATTATGCCAACACCAAGATAACTACCGGAAAGGACATCCCTATGGGAATACGAGTAGGTACAGGATATGATGTTCATAGACTCGCCGAAGGGCACAGACTTATACTGTGCGGGGTCCCACTCCCGAGTGACAGAGGGCTGGTCGGACATTCGGACGCTGATGTGGCAACACATGCGCTGATGGACGCGCTGCTCGGAGCAGCATGCTTAGGCGATATAGGAAAGCATTTTCCTGATACAGATGATAGATATAAGGGTGCGGATAGCATCGCGCTTCTCCGCGAAGTGAAGGAGAAAATCGGCGACGTAAGTATCGGCAATGTCGACATCACGATAATAGCTGAGAGACCTAAACTGGCACCCTATATAGATAAGATGAGAGAGAACATAGCCATGGCACTTGAGATGCCAATTGGCGCGGTAAACGTGAAAGCGACTACGACAGAGAAGCTTGGATTTACCGGAAGAGAAGAAGGCATTGCAGCGCAAGCTGTTTGCACAATAGAAGGGAGATTTTAACTATGAAATTATCGAGGCTCCATCTCAAGACGTTGAGAGAAGCACCAAATGAAGCAGAACTAGTCAGCCACAAGCTGATGATTAGAGCTAACCTGATTAAGAAGGAAGCTGCTGGTATATATACATTCATGCCATTTGGCTGGAGGACAATAAGAAAGATAGAGGAGATAGTAAGACAGGAGCAGGATAGAATCGGCTGCCAAGAGCTTCACATGCCTCACGTAAATCCATCCGAGCTATGGAAGGAGTCCGGCAGATGGTACGCTTACGGACCAGAGCTATGGAGAATCAAGGACAGAAATGGTAGAGATTTCTGCCTCGTTCCTACATGTGAGGAACTATGTACGAACATTGTAAAGCAGGAGGTTTCTTCATACAGAGAGCTTCCTCTTCAGCTATACCACATCCAGTTCAAGTATCGTGACGAAGCTCGTCCAAGATATGGACTTATGAGATCGCGTGAGTTCATCATGAAGGACGCGTATTCATTTGACAGAACTCCAGAAGACCTAGAAGAGGCTTATAGACTTCAGTACGAGGCATACGTAAGAACATTTACAAGATGCGGCCTAGACTTCAGAATCGTAGAAGCTGACAACGGCCCAATCGGTGGAAGCAACTCGCACGAATTCTCTGCTCTTTCTAACGTTGGTGAGAGCGAAATCGCATACTGCGAGAAGTGCGACATGGCGGCTACTATCGAGAGAGCTGAGTGCATCGATGATAAGCCAGTAGATGAGCCAGAGCAAGAACTAGAGGCGGTTTATACACCAGGTACTAAGACTATCAAGGATGTATGTGACTATCTAGGGGTGGATGAAAAGAAAACTATCAAGGCTCTCATGTTTACTACCTTTGATCAGGATTTAAATCCAGCTGACTACGTTTGCGTGTTTATCAGAGGAGATAGAGACGTTAATATGATTAAGCTTGTAAATGCTCTTGGAATCCCTGAACACTACATCGAGTTTGCGGATGAGGATGAGATGGGACCTGTTACAGGCATCGTTGGTGGATTTACTGGACCGGTTGGAATTCACAACTGCAAGATCGTTGTCGATAGCGAGCTAGTTGGAACCAAGAACATGGTTGCTGGAGCTAACAAGGAAGATCACCATATGAAGGGCGTTTGCTACGGCAGAGACTATGTTGGAGACATCGTAACGGATATCAAGACGCTCAAGGAAGGCGATCCATGCCCACACTGTGGAGCTCCAATCAAGCATACAAGAGGCATTGAGGTTGGACAGATCTTCAAGCTAGGAACTAAGTACTCAGAGTCGATGAATGCAACGTATAAGGATGAGAACGGCGAAGACCAGATCTACTGGATGGGATGCTACGGAGTTGGCGTTACAAGAACTATGCAGGCCATCGTTGAGCAGAGTCACGATGATAAGGGTATCATCTGGCCAATGTCAGTTGCTCCTTACCACGTAATCGTAACTGTTATCAACCCTAAGGATGAGCTTCAGATGGATCTTGCTAATAAGATTGAGTCTGAACTTGAAGCTAAGCGCGTTGAAGTTATAGTAGATGACAGGGATGAGAGAGCTGGTGTTAAGTTCAACGATGCTGACCTAATCGGTATTCCTGTTAGAATCACAGTTGGAAAGCTCGCTAAGGACGGCAACGTTGAGTACAAGCTAAGACGCGAAGAGAGTAACGAGGTTCTTTCTGCAGAGGATGCAATCAAGGCAGCAGCAGAACTCGTTGACAAGGAAATCTTCGGACTATAATACCGAAGGTACAATATTAATCACAAGGTGATTTACAGTCCTGAGAATTAGGAGGAAAAATGCTGGAACTATTCGTCACATTTTTCAAACTGGGATTGTTCACAATCGGGGGTGGGGTCGCTATGATTCCCATCCTCTCTAATATTATGGTCAAAGATAAGAAATGGTTCACCGAAGATGAGATGATAGATATCATCGCTATCTGTCAGGGGTTGCCAGGTGTTATCGCCATCAATATGGCAACTTATGTGGGATTCAAGAAGCGAGGACTAATTGGATCCTTTGTTGCAACATTCGGTGTGATACTTCCCTCGTTTGTGATAATCGTTATTATAGCAAAAGGTATGAATTTTATAGACGGCAATCCATACGTCCAAGGAGCACTAGGAGGCCTTAGGGCTGCAGCGCTTGGGCTTATTATTATTGCTGTATATCAGGTTGCCAAGGGTGTTATCAAGGATGCTTTCAGTGCTATCGGTGCCGCACTCAGTTTTATACTTATTGCAGTTCTCAAGATAAATGTGGTGTATATTATCGTGCTATTCCTGGCTCTCGGCATCGGACGTGCTTTACTAACGAAGTCATCGATAGACACTAGGGATTGCGGGGAATCTTTATCAGATGCAGACGTAAGAGCCTATCAATCATCTCTAAATCAGAGGGATGAACAACCAGATGCAATTGGAGAAGATGAAAAAACCAAAGAAGGGGGCGATGAGTGATGCTACTAGCGAAGTTATTTCTTGCCTTCTTTAAGATAGGTCTATTTGGATTTGGCGGCGGACTTGCGATTATCCAGCTCATCTACGACAGCATCAAAGAGTTTGCGAATATATCTCCTGAGCAGTTTGCAAATATCGTTGCGATTGCCCAAGTTACTCCAGGACCGGTGGCGGTAAATTCAGCTACGTATGTTGGATACGAAGTCGGAGGATATCTCGGTTCAGCGCTAGCGACGTTAGGTGTTGCAACTCCTGCGTTTATAATTATAGCTATGGTTGCAAATGCAGTGGAACGCTACAAGGAGAGCGCTGCTGTCAAGGGTGCACTTGAAGGCATTAGACCAGCAACTGTAGGACTTATAGCAGCAGCGGTAATCACTATCGGTGAGGCGGCAGTAATGCCAGAACATTCTCTTGGAGGCAACTTCTCGGTACTTCGAGACATGACGATTTCCGCAGGGGGCATGCACATAGATGTGATATCGATAGTTCTTTGTGGACTGACTATACTGTTAATTCAAAAATTTAAGATAAATCCGATGCTCGTACTTGTCATTATTGCGTGCGTAGGCGCTGTCGTTGGTGTATAATCAAGACAACTATACCCAGATGGGAAATGACGAAATAAGTCGATACATGATTTAGTGGAGGAAAGAAATGAAGATTTACAACTCTATGACTAGACGCAAGGAAGAGTTTGTACCTATCCATGAAGGAAAAGTCAATATCTACGTTTGTGGGCCTACGGTTTACAACTATTTTCATATAGGTAATGCCAGACCGTTCGTAGTGTTCGACACTCTGCGTAGGTTTTTTAAATATATCGGATATGACGTTAAGTTCGTGCAGAACTTTACAGACGTTGATGACAAAATTATCAACAAGGCAAAGGAAGAGAATTTACCGGCACTTGAGGTATCGGAGAAGTACATCAAAGAGTATTTCAAAGATGCGGAAGCTCTCAATGTAATAAAGGCTGACGTGCACCCTAAGGTTTCCGAGCATATCGAGGATATCATCGAGTTCATCAGTACGCTAATTGAGAAAGGTTATGCGTATGAGGCTGATGGCGACGTTTATTACATCACGCGCAAGTTCCCAGAGTATGGGAAGCTATCGGGACAGAATATCGACGACCTAGAGTCGGGTGCTAGAATTGCTATCGGGGAGGTTAAGAAGGATCCCCTTGATTTTGCTCTTTGGAAAGCACAGAAGACCGATGATGAGATTGCCTGGGATTCTCCTTGGGGAAAGGGGAGACCAGGCTGGCATATCGAGTGTTCTACTATGTCTAAGAAGCATCTTGGCACAACTATAGATATTCACGGAGGCGGACAGGATCTCAAGTTCCCTCACCATGAAAATGAAATCGCTCAGTCCGAAGCGTGCAACTGCGCACCTTTTGCGAACTACTGGATGCACAACGGATACATCATGGTTGACGGCGAGAAGATGTCTAAGTCGCTAAATAACTTCTTTACAGTTAGAGATATTCGTAAGGAGTACGATGGTGACTTTATCAGATTCTTCTTACTTAGCGTTCAGTACAGAGGACCTATCAACTTTAGCGACGAAGGTATGAAGCAGGTTAAGCAGGGATATGATAGGCTTATAAACGCTACCGAAACTTTGGAGTTCCTCGTTCAGAATGGCTCTGATAAGATAACAGAGAAGGAAGAGGAGACGGTTAAGTCGTTTAGAGACTATAAGGAAAAATTCATAGAGTGCATGAGTGATGACCTTAATACTGCAGGTGCTATAGGTGCCCTCTTCGAGCTAGTTTCGGCTATTAACGTGGAGATTGAAGGGGGAGCATCAAAGGAATTTGCGGGAAAGGCTCTCGAGATTATCCATGAACTCGCTGACGTCCTTGGTGTGCTTCAGAGAAGTAGTGAAAATGCGGTAGGCGAGGATATTCAGGCCCTCGTAGATGAGAGACAACAGGCTCGTAAGGAGAAAAACTGGGCTAGAGCTGACGAAATCAGGGATCAGCTTGCCACTATGGGGTATACTCTCAAGGATACTCCGCAGGGGGTTCAGATAATTAAAGCAGATGCATAACGATATCAAGAGCATGAATACGACGGCACTCGCCTATATAGGCGATGCTGTCTACGAACTACATATAAGGGAACTTCTGATTGGGCGAAGCAAAGGCGATGTCGGCAAGGTGCATAAGAGAGCGGTATCATACGTGTCTTCTGATGGACAGGCTAAGGCTATAAAGTCCATGATGAATGATTTTCTAACGGAAGAGGAGCAAAAGCTCGTTAAGCGTGCAAGGAATAAGCGCGCGACATCGAGACCTAAGAATGCCGATCCACGCAAGTATAAGCTTGCTACGGGATTTGAGGCGCTGATAGGGGCACTTCATTTGGATAAGGATGACGCTAGACTTGAAGAGGTTTTGGCGGAGGCTGTCCGAATTATTGAGGAGGATTAGAGTGAGCAAGGCGGATAAACTGTTTGTGAGCATGTGCGAAGACATAATTGCTAATGGATTCAGCACTGAAGGGCAGAAGGTAAGACCTCACTGGCCAGACGGAACACCTGCGCACACGATTAAGAATTTTGGCGTGGTAAATAGATATGATTTACAGGAGGAGTTTCCTGCTCTTACCGTAAGACCTACGGCTATCAAGCTCGCGTTTGACGAGCTGCTGTGGATTTGGCAGAAGAAGTCTAACAGAGTTTCTGACCTAGGAAGCCACATCTGGGATGAGTGGGCAGGTGAGGATGGAACTATTGGCAAGGCGTACGGATATCAGCTCGGAGTTAAGTATAAGTTCAAGCAAGGCGAGATGGACCAGGTTGATAACATCCTATGGCTACTTGAGCATGATAAATACTCCAGAAGAATCATGGCTAACATGTATAACTTTGCTGATCTAAGCGAGATGAACTTAGAGCCTTGCGCATATAGTATGACCTTCAACGTAAAAGGTGATACGCTTAATGCGATTCTAAACCAGCGTTCTCAGGATATCTTGACAGCGAACAACTGGAATGTTGTGCAGTATGCACTGCTTCTTATGATGTTTGCGCAAGTTAGCGGTCTCAAGGCGGGGGAGCTAGTACATGTGATTTCCGATGCTCATATCTACGATAGGCATGTGGATATAGTTAAGGAGCTCATCGAGCGTCCACAGTATCCTGCGCCTAAGGTGACGCTAAATCCTGAGGTAAAGAATTTCTACGACTTCACGGTTGATGATCTAATCGTCGAGGACTACCAGAAGAACCCTCAGGTGAAAAATATTCCAGTAGCGATTTAATTCGAGATTATATAGACGGTGCCTTTAGTTTACTGAGGTGCCGTCTTAAATATTATTAAAATGATAATGTCAGCATGTGAGTGCATAATGCACGAATATAACAAACTGAGGTGAATTATGAATCTAATAGTAGCTGTTGATGAGAAATGGGGCATTGGGTGCGACAATGATTTGCTCGCTTCGATTCCTGGAGACATGCAGTATTTCAAGGAAAAGACGACTGACGGAGTTGTAGTGATGGGGCGCAGAACCCTCGAGAGCCTACCTAAGCAGAGGGGGCTTCCAAAGCGTATAAATTACGTGCTCACATCGAACTCAGGGTTCGAGGCCGAAAGATGCATAGCCGTGCATAGCGAGGAGGAGCTGTTCAAGGAGCTCGAGCAGTATGATCCAGAGCATGTGTTTATCATCGGCGGAGAGAGCATATATAGGAAGTTTTACAAATATTGCGACAAGTGCTTCGTAACTAAGATGCATGCGGATTTGCATGCTGACAAATTCATGGTTAACCTTGATGAGGATGACGATTTTAAAGAGACGTGGAAGAGTGAGATGCATAGTGAGAATGGTATAGACTATGAGTTCACTATGTATGAGAAAGTAGAGAAGTAATGGCAAAATCAGATAAAAAGAAAACGGGCACTCGCGGCAAGAACAGACGTGATGCACACGGAGTGTATCAGAGACGCGCGGAGAGAGGAAAAGCAGCGTTCATACCTTATGATGGAGATCCTGCGGAAGAGTTCCGTAGCAATACTGAGCGGAACACAGGAAGACCTAAACGTACTAGCGGTAACGCTGGAGGATACGGTAGTTCACAGCGTAATGGCAACTCAGGGAGTTATAGCAATTCTCAGCGCGACAGAAACTCAAGCAGCCGCCCGCGAGATAACTACAAAAATACATACCGCAGCAGTGAATGGGACAGACGTGGCGGCAGCTTTGCTGAGGAGCAGAGTGCTCCAGCCGCGAATCTGATAGCCGGCCGCAATCCGGTAATCGAAGCAATCAAAAGCGGCCGCGAGATCGAAAAGATTTACATGGCGGCAGGAGCTGAGGGCTCCGTCGTAAAAATCAGAGCTATGGCTAAGGATGCCGGCATAGTGGTGGATACAGTTCCTAGAATAGTGCTTGACAGAATGGCTCCAGGGGAGAAGCATCAGGGAGTGGCAGCAGAGATATCTGCATACTCATATTCAACATTTGAAGATATCATGGAAAGAGCAGCAGACAGTGATGAGCCACCTTTCATCATGGTACTCGACGAGATTTCAGATCCTCATAACCTAGGTGCGATTATCAGAACTGCAGAGTGCGCAAACGCTCATGGCGTTATCATTCCTAAGCGAAATGCCTGCGGACTAACTAGCACCGTTGCAAAGACTTCAGCAGGTGCGTTAGAGCGTATGCCGGTTGCGAGAGTGACCAATATATCTCGGACTATCGAAGAGCTGCAAGCACAGGGCGTGTGGGTAGCAGCAGTGGATATGGATGGAAAATCATATTATGAGACAGAAGGCGTGATGAAAGGTGCGATAGCTCTAGTAATCGGAAATGAAGGAAAAGGTATCAGCAGGCTCGTTAAGGAGAAGTGCGACCTCACGATATCAATTCCGATGAAGGGCAGCATCAACTCTCTAAATGCATCTAATGCAGCAGCTATTATGATGTATGCAGTTAGACGAAGCAGAGACTGTTAGCCGATTATATTTACGAGTTGTATAGCATTAAATATCAAGGAAAATGCTTGACATTGACATCTGTACAGCGTATTATTATAAGGCTACTTTATGAATTCACGACAGAGCTTGCGAGGCGGGCTCTGACTTTTGAGTTGAGAGAAGCAATTAGCTTACATATATATTTGCAAAGGAGGTCATCACCTTGAGAAACAAGATTACACTAGCATGCACAGAGTGCAAGCAGAGAAACTACAACACAACTAAGAACAAGAAGAACAATCCTGATAGAATTGAGCTTAGAAAGTTCTGTAAGTTCTGCGGTAAGGAAACACTCCACAAGGAGACTAAGTAGTCGAGGGGACATCATGGCAAACAACAATGAAACCATATCCAGAGATGGCAAGGATACTAAAGTAGAGAATAAGACCAGTAAACCGGAACAGCGCAAGGAGCGTAAGGGCATCATTGGATATTTCACTGGTGTTAAACAGGAGATGGCCAAAGTAGTATGGCCGACGAGAGCGGAACTGACCAAGGACACTGTAGTTGTTTTTGGTGTGTGCATCTTCTTCTCCCTGTTGTTCTGGGGGATGGATACAGGCTTCTTAGCAGTGCTCAAGAAGCTTCTCGGAATTACGCTATCGAAATAGGCTAGAAGGAGATATACATGACAGATAAGACCGAAAACTTGAATACGGGCGGCACAACGCTGTCACCACTTGAGGGCGAAGGTCTACGTGGCGATGGTACCGCTAAGTGGTACGTAATCCATACGTATTCTGGTTATGAGAACAAGGTTAAGACTAACATCGAGAAGATGGTAGAGTACAGAGGAATGCAGGATCTCATCCTTGAGGTTACGATTCCTACTGAGGATAGAGTCGAGATTAAGAATGGCCAGAGAAAGGTCAAGACTAGAAAGCTTTATCCTGGTTATGTAGTCATCAAGATGATTGTCAACAACGAGACCTGGTATCTAGTGCGCAACACAGAGGGCGTTACGGGGTTCGTGGGTCACGGTTCGGATCCTATTCCACTAACTAAAGAAGAAGTGGTTAGGATGGGCGTTGAGAAAATGCGCATCGACCTGGATGTTGAGACTGGCGACACAATTCGTATTATCGGTGGACCTTTCGAGGGCCAGATGGGTATCGTTGAGGATATCAGTCCTGATAAGCAGATTGTTAAGGCAAAGGTATCGATGTTCGGTAGAGATACACCTGTAGAGCTCGAGTTCTCGCAGGTGGGAAAACTTAACTAACTGGGAGTTATAGTCTCAGAGAAAGGAGAATAAGATGGCAAAGAAGATCGACGGCTATATCAAGCTTCAGATCCCTGCAGGAGGAGCAACACCAGCACCACCAGTTGGACCTGCCCTAGGTCAGAAGAGTGTCAACATCATGGACTTCTGTAAGCAGTTCAATGCTAAGACTCAGGATCAGCAGGGAATGATCATTCCAGTTGTAATCACAGTTTACACAGACAGATCATTCACATTCGTGTGCAAGACTCCACCAGCAGCAGTACTTATCAAGAAGGCAGCAGGCATTGATAAGGCATCGGGCGAACCTAACAAGACAAAGGTTGCATCGATTACATATGCTCAGGCAGAGGAAATTGCGAAGACTAAGATGCAGGACCTCAATGCGGCTACACTTGAGGCAGCTACTGATATGATCAAGGGTACTGCTCGCAGCATGGGAGTTACTGTAACAGAGTAATCAGTGGGAGGCATTTTTAAGAAATGTCGATAGAACCACAAGGAGGAATTATGGCTAAGAAAAGCAAAAGATACAGCGCAATCATGGAGTCGTTCGACAAGACACAGACTTATGATGTTGCAGAAGCTGTAAAGAACGTAAAGAGCTTTGCTAATGCGAAGTTCGATGAGACTGTTGAGATGCACATTCGTCTAGGTGTAGACGGAAGACACGCAGACCAGCAGGTTAGAGGCGCAACTGTACTTCCGCACGGAACAGGTAAGAGCAAGAAGGTTCTTGTTTTTGCTAAGGGTGCTAAGGCTGAAGAGGCAGAGGCAGCTGGTGCAGATTATGTAGGCGCAGAGGATCTTGCAGAAAAGATCCAGAAGGAAAACTGGTTCGACTTTGATTCAGTAGTTGCTACACCGGACATGATGGGCGTTGTAGGACGTCTAGGTAAGGTTCTCGGTCCTAAGGGACTTATGCCAAACCCTAAGTCAGGCACTGTAACAATGGACGTACAGAAGGCACTTGAAGAGATCAAAGCAGGTAAGGTAGAGTACCGTCTTGACAAGGCTAACATTATCCATGTAATTATCGGTAAGTGCTCATTCACTGAGGAGCAGCTAGTTGAAAACGCTAACGCTCTAATCCAGGTTGTTGCTAAGGCTAAGCCAGCAGCTGCTAAGGGTCAGTACTTCAAGAGTGTTACTGTTACATCGACAATGGGACCTGGAGTTAAGATCAGCACAGCATCCCTAAGCTAATAGTCGGCCGGTGTTAATAATCGAATATCAACCGTAGACAGTGGGAGCGAAAGCTTAATATCCCACCGAGGTACAAACATAAATTTGTTCCCCGCTGTCTCGCAGCGGGGTTATTTGTACCGTACTTGGTATTAGCACACAAGACCGAATAGGTTAAACCACAATTATGGGCACAAACGTGTTCAAGAAAGGAGACCAAATGTCTGTAGAAGCAAAGAACGCAAAACAGCTAATTATCGATGAGATTAAGGCAAAATTTGACAAATCCATCTCGATCGTAGTTGTAGACTATCTTGGAATTACAGTAGCTCAGGCTGACGAACTAAGAAAGACTCTTAGAGAGAACGGCGTGAACCTAACTGTATATAAGAACACACTTGTAAAGCGTGCTATCGCCGGAACTGAGTACGAAGGACTCGGCGAAGCCCTGAAGGGATCTAGCGCATTCGCATTCTGCGAAGAGGATGCAACATCTTCAGCTAGACTTCTCAAGAAGGCTATGAAGCAGTACAACAAGATGTCATTCAAGGGCGGATACGTTGATGGCTCAGTTTATGACGCTAAGCAGGTTGAAGCACTTGCAGATATCCCATCAAGAGAAGAGCTTATCGCTCGTTTCATGGGAAGCATCCAGTCACCATTATCACAGCTTGTTAGAACATTCAAGGCAATTGCTGATGAGGGTGCAGTTCCAGCAGGAGAGACTGCTGAGGCATAAGCTATTAGTAGCTAACATTTTTTAGAAATTTTACCGATTAATCGGTGTATCGAGAAGCTGACATTTCAGCAAATTTAGACAAAAGGAGAAATAAAATGGATAAGAATCAGATCATTGAAGCCCTAAAGGGTATGACCATTCTTGAGATCAACGAGCTCGTTCAGGCTTGCGAAGAGGAGTTCGGAGTATCTGCAGCTGCAGCTGTAGTTGCAGCACCTGCTGCAGGTGGCGGAGAGGCTGCTGAGGAGCAGACAGAGTTCACAGTAGTTCTTGCTAGCGCTGGAGACCAGAAGATTAAGGTTATCAAGGCAGTCAGAGAAGCTACAGGTCTTGGACTTAAGGAAGCTAAGGAGCTTGTTGATGGAGCACCTGCTAACGTTAAGGAGAACATCGAAGCTGGTGAAGCTAACGCACTTAAGGAAGCTCTCGAGGCAGTTGGAGCTACAGTAGAGCTTAAGTAATTAAATAGCACAACAATTTTGGATTGGGCTCCTGATTTCGGGAGCCCAATTCTTGCTATTTATAAGAGGCTCAATTTCGCTGCAATATCTGATTTATCAACATCGGGTATTGCTTTTGTGGTGACGGGCAAGATTATGTGTTTTTTGTAGTTTTTCGATTGCAAGAGTGCGAAAAGTTGCAAAAAATGCATAATATGCTCATCTCTGGGCTTGAAATATTTACAACCTTACTCTATAATAGTAAGTTGCTATGGAGACGTTTTTTCTTAAATAACAAGGAGTGATAACATGCCAAAACCTGTAAAAGTTGGAAGGAAAGAACGTATGACTTTTGCGAAAATCAACGAAGTTTGCGAGATGCCAAACCTCATTGATATCCAGACTGAGTCATACAAGTGGTTTGTCGAAGAGGGACTAGCCGAAGTTCTGGAAGATGTATCTCCAATTAGGGATACCACCAATACTTTGAGCCTAGAGTTCGCTGACTACTCCTTCTCAGATACACCTAAATACGATCAGGAGGAATGCAAGGAGCGTGACGCCACTTACGCTACATCTCTGACGGTCAAGGTAAGATTGATAAACAGGGAGACTCTTGAGATCAAGGAACAAGATGTTTTCATGGGAGATTTCCCATTGATGACAGAAAAAGGCACATTCATATATAACGGTGCGGAGAGAGCTATCGTAACACAGCTCGTAAGATCTCCAGGACCGTATTTTGAGTTTGATACCGACAAGTCGAATAACAAGCTTTATTCTTCGACTATTATTCCTAACAGAGGAGCATGGCTCGAGTATGAGACTGACTCGGCTGGCGTTCTATACGTAAGAGTTGATAGAACCAGAAAGCTTCCTCTCACATCGTTCCTAAGAGCGATGGGACTCGGATCAAACGAAGAAATCCTCGATACATTCGGTGAAAGTCCTGCTCTCTTAAGAACATTTGAGAAGGATAGCACTAAGAATGCAGATGATGGCGTTAAGGAAATATACAAGAGACTAAGACCTGGAGATCCTCCAACAGTTGAGAATGCTAGGTCTATGGTTAACTCACTGCTATTTGATGCGCGTAGATACGACTTAGCTAAGGTTGGTAGATACAAGTATAACAAGAAGCTTGGCATCCACAATAGACTAGTTGAGACAATTGCGGCTGAGCAGATTGTCGATCCTTCGACTGGCGAAGTTCTCGTTGAAAAGGGTGAGTTCATCTCCCGTAAGAGGGCTATGGAAATCGAGGATGCAGGTGTTGCTTATGCATATGTAAACAGCAAGACTGAGGACGATGAGGTAGTTAAGGTTATCGGTAATAACTTCGTTGACCCAACTAAGTATATCGACCTAGACCTTGCTCCATACAAGCTGTCAGAAAAGGTTTACTACCCAGTTCTGATGGAGATTATCGAAGAAGCAAACGGAGATGAGGATGCACTGAAGGCTGCTATTGCTAATCGCAAGAACGAGCTTTCACCAAAGCACATCATCCACGATGATATCATCGCATCTGTGAGCTACTTCCTAAACCTATCCTATGGAATCGGCGAGACAGATGATATCGACCATCTCGGTAATCGTAGACTGAGATCAGTTGGAGAGCTTCTGCAGAACCAGTTCCGTATTGGATTTGCAAGAATGGAAAGATCTGTTAGAGAGAGAATGACTACTGAGAATGCAACTCCTCAGCAGCTCATCAATATTAGACCTGTAACTGCAGCAGTTAAGGAGTTCTTTGGAAGCTCTCAGCTGTCACAGTTTATGGATCAGAACAACCCTCTTGCAGAGCTAACACACAAGAGAAGACTTTCCGCACTTGGACCTGGTGGTCTTTCGAGAGAAAGAGCTGGATTCGAGGTGCGTGATGTTCACTATACACACTATGGCAGAATGTGCCCAGTAGAGACACCAGAAGGTCCTAATATCGGACTTATCGGATCACTAACTACTTATGGCATCATAAACGAGTATGGATTTATCGAAACCCCATACCGTAAGGTTGATAAGGAAACTGGCGTTGTAACTGAACAGGTTGACTATCTATCTGCGGACGATGAAGAACTGATGATTGTAGCGCAGGCTAACGAGCCTCTCGATGCTGAAGGTCATTTCGTTAACAACAAGGTTGCAGTACGAGGTGTTAAGGGCGAGATCACGCTCGCTAAAAAAGAAAGCGTCGACTACATGGACGTTTCTCCTAAGCAGGTAGTTTCTGTTGCTACTGCGATGATTCCGTTCCTTGAGAACGACGACGCTAACCGTGCGCTGATGGGATCTAACATGCAGAGACAGGCTGTACCACTACTCGTTACTGAGGCTCCTTACGTTGGAACTGGAATCGAGTACAAGGCAGCTTGCGATTCTGGAGCAGTACTCCTTGCAAAGGCAGCAGGAACTATCGAGTTTGTTGATGCTCAGTACGTAAAGGTTCGTAGAGACGACAATGGTGAACTTGACGAGTATAAGCTACTCAAGTTCAAGAGATCCAACCAGGGAACTTGTATCAACCAGAGACCTATCGTTGCGTGCGGCGAACACGTTGATGCAGGAGAGGTTCTAGCGGACGGACCATCGACTAACCTCGGTGAGATTTCGCTAGGTAAGAACCTTCTGATCGGATTCATGACATGGGAAGGATACAACTACGAGGACGCTATCATCCTCAACGAGAGACTTCTAATGGACGATGTTCTAACATCGCTACACATAGTTAAGTATGAGTGCGAAGCTCGTGATACAAAGCTTGGACCAGAAGAGATTACAAGAGATATTCCTAACCTCAGTGAAGAGGCGCTCAAGGAGCTCGATGAGAACGGAATCATCAGAATCGGAGCAGAAGTTAAGTCGTCCGATATCCTCGTAGGAAAGCTTACACCTAAGAGCGAGACAGATTTAACTGCAGAGGTTAGAATGCTTCGTGCAATCTTCGGTGAGAAGTCCAAGGAAGTAAGAGATACATCTCTCAAAGTTCCTCACGGTGAGACGGGTATTGTCATCGACGTGAGAGAATTTACAAGAGAGAATAGCTCCGAACTCCCACCAGGGGTAAATAAGATTGTAAGAGTTTACATAGTTACCAAGAGGAAGATCAACGTTGGAGATAAGATGGCTGGTCGTCACGGTAACAAGGGTGTAATCTCCAGAATTCTTCCAGAGGAGGATATGCCATTCAAGGAAGATGGTGAGACATTACAGGTAATGCTCAACCCGCTGGGTGTACCTTCCCGAATGAACGTTGGACAGGTACTCGAGGTTCACCTAGGACTCGCAGCTAAGACAAAGGGCTGGTATATTTCAACACCAGTATTTGACGGTGCTAGTGAGAATGACGTAATCAATTTACTTGATGATTGCGGATACCCTAAGACAGGTAAGCTCAGACTGAGAGACGGTAGGTCTGGAGAGTACTTCGACAACCCAGTAACTGTAGGCTACATGTACATGCTCAAGCTGCACCATCTTGTAGATGATAAGATCCACGCTAGAAGTACAGGTCCTTACTCGCTAGTAACTCAGCAGCCACTTGGTGGTAAAGCTCAGTTCGGCGGACAGAGATTTGGAGAGATGGAGGTATGGGCGCTAGAGGCTTATGGAGCAGCTTATACACTTCAGGAAATACTAACAGTTAAGTCTGACGATATCATCGGACGTGTTAAGACTTACGAAGCTATCGTAAAGGGTAACAACATTCCAAAGCCTGGAATTCCAGAGTCATTCAAGGTACTCATTAAGGAGCTGCAGGCACTATCGCTCGATGTTAGGGTAATGTCCGGTGATAATAAGGAAATCAAGCTCAAGGATACATCTGAATTCGACGAACCTGCTTCAGTAGATCGTATGCTCAAGGAAGCTGATAGACGTACAGAGGCTATGCACGAGCGCGAACGTGAGCACGAAGAGGAACTTCGTCTAAAGCAGAATGAGGATGATGAGTTCGTTGAAACGGCAGACTTCGATGAAGAGCCAGATCTAGATATTCTGAATACACTTTCAGCAGCACTTGGTGTCGATGAAGATGTACCAGCTATCCTAGATGACGATGAGGAGCCAGAGATGGTAAGCCTTGACGAGATAATTGGCACAAGCGACGAAGCTATTGATGAATAATTAAGGGGGAAACATGACTAAAAACGATAACAATCAAGATCTTAGAAATTTTGAATCCCTACAGATCAAGTTGGCTTCAACAGAGAAGATGCTTGAGTGGTCTCACGGTGAGGTAACAAAGCCTGAGACTATCAACTACAGAACTCTCAAGCCTGAAAGAGACGGACTCTTCTGCGAGAAGATTTTCGGACCTACTAAGGATTGGGTGTGCTCCTGTGGAAAATACAATAAAATTCGCTTTAAGGGCATCGTTTGCCCTTACTGCGGAGTTGAAGTAACGAAGTCCAAGGTTAGAAGAGAGAGAATGGGTCATATTCAGCTTGTTAGCCCTGTATCTCATATTTGGTACTTCAAGGGAATCCCTTCAAGAATCGGTCTCGTGCTCGATATCACTCCTAAGCAGCTAGAGAGAGTGCTGTATTTTGCAGCATATGTCGTAACTGATCCAGGAGAGACTCCATTCGAGTACAAGCAGATTATCGAAGAGAATCAGTATAACGAAGCTCGCGAGATTTACGGAAAGAACTTCGAGGCAGCGATGGGTGCAGAGGCTATCAAGAAGCTGCTAGAAAATATCGATGTAGATGAAGAAACTGAACTTCTTAGAGAACAGCTTAAGAAGGCAACTGGACAGAAGAGGATTCGTCTAGTTAAGAGACTCGAAGTTATCGAGGCTCTAAAGCAGTCTGATAATAGACCTGAGTGGATGATTCTTGACGTAGTTCCTGTAATTCCGCCTGATCTTAGACCTATGGTTCAGCTAGAGGGTGGTAGATTCGCTACATCTGACCTTAACGACCTATATAGAAGAGTTATCAACAGAAACAACAGACTTAAGAAGCTGCTCGAGCTGGGAGCACCTGATATCATCGTTAGAAACGAGAAGAGAATGCTTCAGGAGTCTGTTGACTCCCTAATTGATAACGGCAGAAGAGGCAGAGCGGTTACTGGTGCTGCTGGTAGACAGCTTAAGTCGCTTTCTGACATGCTCAAAGGTAAGCAGGGACGTTTCCGTCAGAACCTACTCGGTAAGCGTGTTGACTACTCTGGTCGTTCTGTAATCGTAGTAGGACCTGAACTGAAATTCTATCAGTGCGGACTTCCTAAAACGATGGCGCTAGAGCTGTTCAAGCCGTTCATTATGAAAGAGCTTGTAGAGCGTGAACTTGCGCATAACATTAAGAGTGCAAAGACAATGGTTGAGAAGATGAAGTCCGAGGTGTGGGACGTTCTCGACTACGTAATTAAGGACCATCCGGTACTTTTAAACCGTGCTCCGACACTGCACAGACTCGGAATTCAGGCTTTTGAACCTGTTCTAGTAGAAGGTAAGGCCATTAAGCTTCATCCGCTGGTTTGTACAGCGTTCAACGCCGACTTCGATGGAGACCAGATGGCTGTGCACGTACCTCTATCAGTAGAGGCGCAGGCAGAGGCTAGATTCCTCATGCTTTCGGTTAATAATATCCTTGCTCCTAAGGATGGTTCGCCTATCACAATTCCTACTCAGGACATGATCCTCGGAAGCTACTACCTCACCCATGAGGGTACAGAGGCTCGTAACCTTGAGAATGAAAAGGGTGACGGAAAGTGCTTTGCAGATATCGATGAGATGCTCATGGCATACAGGAATCATGCTGTAGGAATTCACGCAAAGGTTAAGGTTAGAAGACAGGCGTTCCCTGGAGATCCAGGAAAGCTGGTAGAGTCTACAGTAGGTAGATTTATCTTCAATCAAGGGCTCCCTCAGGATATGGGCTTTGTAAATAGAGACGAAGATCCGTATTCACTCGAGGTAGACTTCCTCTGCGATAAAAAGAAACTTGGTGTCATTATCGACAAGTGCTTCAAGAAGCACGGTAATACAAGAACGGTTCTCATGCTCGACTATGTAAAGAGCATCGGTTACCACTATTCAACTAAGGCGGCTGTTACAATAAGTGTATCCGACATGGAGGTTCCTGAGGAGAAGGCTGAAATCGTTGCAGCGGCTGATAAGCAGGTAGATAAGTTTGAGGCTGCATACAGGCGTGGTCTGATGACGGATAGAGAACGTTACGACAGAATCATCAAGACTTGGAAGGATGCAACTGATCAGGTTGCTGACGCCCTGATGGATTCTCTAGGACCTCTCAACAATCTATTCATCATGGCAAGCTCTGGAGCCAGAGGTAACAAGTCTCAGATCAGCCAGGTTGGTGGTATGAGAGGACTTATGGCTAATGCGACAGGACACACTGTAGAGATTCCTATCAAGGCTAACTTCCGTGAAGGTCTATCCATACTGGAGTACTTCATTTCGTCAAATGGTGCTCGTAAGGGTCTTGCGGATACAGCGCTACGTACTGCTGACTCCGGATATCTAACAAGAAGACTTGTAGATATTTCTCATAGTGTAATCGTAACTGAGGATGACTGCGGAGCAGAAGAAGGCGTTGAAATCAAGGCGTTTACAGATGGCAAGGAAGTTATCGAGCCACTATCACAGAGAATTGCAGGCAGATTTGTTACTGAAGCTGTTGTGCATCCAGAAACTGGCGAGGTTCTCGCTGCTGAAGGCGACTTTATCGAAGATGATGTTGCAGAAGCAATTGAGGCAGCTGGAGTCGAAGTGGTTAAGATTAGATCTGTCATGACTTGTCAGGCAGAGCACGGAGTTTGCGCTAAGTGCTACGGCAGAAACCTCGCTACAGGAACTGCAGTTCTACCAGGTGAGACTGTTGGTATCATTGCCGCTCAGTCTATCGGTGAGCCGGGTACGCAGCTGACTATGAGAACGTTCCACACTGGTGGTGTAGCAGGAAGCGATATCACACAGGGTCTCCCAAGAGTTGAGGAACTGTTCGAAGCTAGAAAGCCTAAGGGTCTAGCTGAAATCTGTGAGGGAGATGGAGAGGTTGTATCCATCGAGCCAACTGATGACAACAGAACTAGCGTTGTTGTTAAGGAGGAAGGTGGCAACCGCGAGTACATCATCTCTTACGGATCAAGACTCAATGTAAAGGTTGGTGACACTGTATATGCAGGTGGTCAGATTACAAAGGGACCTCTCGATCCACATGATGTAATGAGAATTCTCGGCGTTCAGGGAGTATACGAGTACTTGCTGCGCGAGGTTCAGAGAGTATACAGACAACAGGGTGTAGACATCAACGACAAGCACGTTGAGGTAATCGCATCTCAGATGCTATCAAAGTACAAAATCGAAAAGGCAGGAGATACAAATCTGCTTCCTGGAAGTATGTACAGCATCAACGAGATTAACAAGGCGAATGCTGAGATTGATCCAGAAGAAGGCGAGCCAGCTACATACGAACGTCAATTGCTTGGTATCACCAAGGCTGCTCTTGCAACAAGTTCATTCCTGTCCGCCGCATCATTCCAGGAGACAACTCGTGTCCTGACAGACGCTGCGGTTAAGGGTAAGACAGACCATCTAGACGGACTCAAAGAGAACGTCATGATTGGTAAACTAATTCCAGCAGGAACAGGCATGAAACGTTATGGAGCGGTTGAGGTTGATTACGGTGAAAATGAGCCTCTTATGAACTCAAGCTACGATGACGAGAACATGGTTCTCAAGATGCCATCGGCGAATGTTCAGCCACAGGCTATAGCGCCGCTATACGATGGCATTGAGGAATAAAACGAGACGTGATTAAGCTACAAACCATGCAAATTAATCATGCATAATAAAATAGCCGATGCATTGACAATTCAGTGCATCGGCTGTTATAATATGTAGGTTCAATATACTAAGCGGAGACTGCCTAGATAGTCACTGCTTGTTTGAATGAGTTAATTTTATAAGAAAGGAGACAATAATGCCTACTATTAACCAATTAGTTCGTCAGGGCAGAAAGAGTGCAATTAAGAAGTCAGGTTCCCCAGCTCTTGGTAAGAACATGAACAACCTTAAGAAAACTCTTACTGATGTAAATTCGCCTCAGAAGAGGGGAGTATGCGTTGCAGTTAAGACTGTAACTCCTAAGAAGCCTAACTCGGCGCTTAGAAAAGTTGCCAGAGTTCGCTTGACTAACGGTATCGAAGTAACAGCATATATTCCTGGAATCGGTCATAACCTACAGGAGCACAGTGTTGTACTAATCAGAGGCGGAAGAGTTAAGGATCTCCCTGGTGTGAGATATCACATCGTTAGAGGAACACTTGACGCAGCTGGCGTATCGGGTCGTGGTCAGGGACGTTCCAAGTATGGAGCAAAGAGACCTAAGAAGTAATTGATTTCGGGATATTGTCCTTAATATATGATATTAAGGCGCACACGGTCGGTGATAGAAGCAGACCGAGTACCCCGTGAACCTAAGGAGGGAAGAGAAGTGCCAAGAAAAGGTAACGTACCAAAGAGAGAAGTACTTCCAGATCCAGTATACGGTAGCGTAGTGGTTTCAAAGCTGATCAACAGCATCATGCTTGACGGTAAGAAGGGTGTAGCCCAGTCAATCGTTTATGATGCATTTGACCAGATTAAGGAATCCACTGGCGAAGAACCGCTGGAAGTATTTGAGAAGGCAATGAGCAACATCATGCCTGTACTAGAAGTTAAAGCAAGAAGAGTCGGTGGTGCAAACTATCAGGTTCCTATCGAAGTTAGACCAGAGAGAAGACAGACTCTAGCTCTACGTTGGCTCACAAAGTTTACAAGACTTAGAGGTGAGAGAACTATGGCTGAGAGACTAGCTCACGAGCTTATGGACGCTTCTAACAACACAGGTGCATCTGTGAAGAAGAAAGAAGATACTCATAAGATGGCTGAGGCTAACAAGGCGTTTGCACACTACAGGTGGTAATCTGAGATGATACACCTTACAGAGATTAGATAAAAGCAGGAAGGAGGAGTTATGGCTAGACAATTTTCTCTAGAAAATACCAGAAATATTGGAATCATGGCCCACATCGATGCTGGTAAAACAACAACTACTGAGAGAATCCTTTATTACACAGGAAAGACTCATAAGATCGGTGAGACTCATGATGGTGCTGCTACCATGGACTACATGGCTCAGGAGCAGGAGCGTGGTATTACAATTACCTCTGCTGCTACAACCGCTCAGTGGAACGGCACAAGAATTAACATTATCGATACCCCAGGACACGTTGACTTTACTGTTGAGGTAGAGAGATCACTTCGTGTACTTGATGGTGCTGTAATGGTACTAAGTGCTAAGGAAGGTGTTGAGCCTCAGTCCGAGACAGTATGGAGACAGGCTGAGAAGTATAATGTTCCAAGAATGATTTTCGTTAATAAGATGGACATCCTAGGAGCTAACTTCTTCCACGTAATCGATACTATTCACGATAGACTAAGAGCTAACGCTGTACCTGTTCAGATTCCAATCGGTTCTGAGAACATGTTCGAAGGAATTATCGACCTTCTCACTATGAAGGCTGAGGTGTACGATAAGAACGATGCTACAGGTAAGGAATTCGAAATCGTAGACATTCCAGAGAATATGAAGGCAGAAGCACAGGCTTGGCATGATAAGATGATTGAAGCTGTTGCTGAGCTAGACGAAGATCTGACTATGAAGTACCTCGAGGGAGAGGAAATCTCAGTTGAGGAGCTTAAGACAGTTATCAGAAGAGAGACTATCGCAGGAAATATTTTCCCTGTATTCTGTGGATCTGCATACAAGAACAAGGGTGTTCAGATGATGCTAGATGGTGTAGTTGATTACATGCCTGCACCTACAGACATTCCTTCAATCGGTGGTGTAAACCCTGATACTGAAGAAGAGGATGTAAGACACGCAAGTGACAAGGAGCCATTCTCAGCACTCGCATTTAAGATTGTGGCAGACCCATATGTAGGAAAGCTCGCATTCTTCAGAGTTTACTCTGGAACACTCGAGACTGGTTCTTACGTGTACAACGCAACTAAGGGTAAGCGCGAGAGAATCGGTAGAATTCTTCAGATGCATGCTAACCACAGAGAAGAAATCGAGAAGGTTTATTCAGGAGATATCGCAGCAGCAGTAGGACTAAAGCAGACTACAACTGGAGATACACTCTGTGATGAGAAGAAACCAATTATTCTCGAATCTATGGAATTCCCAGATCCAGTAATTGAGATCGCTATCGAACCTAAGACCAAGGCTGGTCAGGAGAAGATGGGTATCGCTCTCGCTAAGCTGGCTGAAGAGGATCCAACATTCAGAACATATACTAACCCTGATACTGGACAGACTATCATCGCTGGAATGGGTGAGCTTCACCTTGAAATCATCGTTGATAGACTTCTAAGAGAGTTCAAGGTAGAAGCTAACGTAGGTAAGCCAATGGTATCCTACAAAGAGACTATTACCGTTGAGGTCGATGAAGATTACAAGCACAAGAAGCAGTCCGGTGGTTCTGGTCAGTATGGACACGTTAAGTTCAGACTATATCCAAGAGAAGCTGGTTCTGGATTCGAATTCAAGAACTCCATCACAGGTGGTGCTATTCCTAAGGAATACATCCCTAAGATTCAGGAGGGAATGGAAGCAGCAATGCAGAACGGACCTGTTGCAGGCTACCAGCTAGTGGACGTTGGTGTAGATCTATATGACGGTTCATACCACGAAGTAGACTCATCTGAAATGGCATTTAAGATTGCAGCTACCATGGGATTCAAGGAAGCTTGCAAGAAGGCAAAGCCAGTTCTACTAGAGCCAATCTTCAAGGTAGAGGTTACTGTACCTGAGAACAACATGGGTGACATCATCGGAGATATCAGCTCAAGAAGAGGATCTATCGAAGGTTCTGATATCAATAATGGTGCAGCTGTAATCAGAGGATTCGTTCCACTATCCGAGATGTTCGGATATGCTACTGACCTGCGTTCTAAGACACAGGGTCGTGGTGTATACGTAATGCAGTTCGACCACTTCGATAAGCTACCAGAGAGCTTGAAGGAAAAGGTTGCAAAATAATCTTTAATATCACTAAGTTATAAGTGATAAAACAAATTTTACAGAAAATTATTTCAAATAATTCTAAATAGGAGAAATTATCATGGCAAAGCAGAAGTATGAGAGAACCAAGCCACATATCAACATCGGTACAATCGGCCACGTTGACCACGGCAAGACAACTCTAACAGCAGCAATCACAAAGACTCTTCACAACAGATATGGACTCGGAGCAGACGTAGCATTCGACCAGATCGACAAGGCACCAGAAGAGAAGGCAAGAGGAATCACGATTTCCTCAGCACACGTAGAGTATGAGACACCAAACAGACACTACGCACACGTAGACTGCCCAGGACACGCTGACTATGTAAAGAACATGATTACAGGAGCAGCTCAGATGGACGGAGCTATTCTAGTAGTAGCAGCAACAGATGGACCAATGCCTCAGACAAGAGAGCACATCCTGCTATCTAGACAGGTAGGCGTACCATACATCATCGTATTCCTGAACAAGTGCGATATGGTAGATGACGAGGAGCTACTAGACCTAGTAGAGATGGAAGTAAGAGAGCTACTAGACGAGTATGAGTTCCCAGGAGATGACACACCAATCATCAGAGGATCTGCACTAAAGGCACTAGAGGATCCAAGCGGTGAGTGGGGAGATAAGATTTGTGAGCTAATGGAAGCAGTAGACACATACATTCCAGAGCCACAGAGAGCAAACGATCAGCCATTCCTAATGCCAATCGAGGACGTATTCTCAATCACAGGACGTGGAACAGTAGCAACAGGAAGAGTTGAGAGAGGAACACTCAAGGTAGGAGACGAAGTAGAGCTCGTAGGACTAAGCGACGAGAAGAGAAAGGTAGTTGTAACTGGAGTAGAGATGTTCAAGAAGACTCTTGACGCAGCAGAAACAGGAGACAACATCGGAGCACTACTAAGAGGAATTCAGAGAGACGAAATCGAAAGAGGACAGGTACTCTCGAAGCCAGGCTCAATTCACCCACACACAAAGTTCAAGGGACAGGTATACGTACTAAAGAAGGAAGAGGGTGGAAGACACACACCATTCTTCAATGGATACAGACCACAGTTCTACCTAAGAACAACAGACGTAACAGGAGATCTAAAGCTACCAGAGGGTACAGAGATGTGCATGCCTGGAGATAACGTAGTAATGGAGATCGAACTGATTACACCAGTAGCTATCGAAGAGGGACTACGTTTCGCTATCAGAGAAGGTGGAAGAACAGTAGGATCCGGAGTAGTTACAGAGATCATCGAGTAATCATAGATTACGAGGTAGACCACTATAATACTAAGAAACAGGGGCGCATGTGCCCCTGTTTTTATGTGTTCAAATACATATAACATGTGGTATTCTATTATATAAACGATTTATTGTTATAAAATGCTATGGGAGAATTTGAACCTTCAATATAGATCGAGCTAAGGAGAACTTTAAAATGCATAGTAGACCTATGAAAAGATCGCCGATGAAAAGATTTTTTAAGGCAATTTTTATAATCGTATTGATTATAGCTATTGCCTTTGCAGGACTTATAGCATTTATATCTTTAACTGAATATAAGCCTGATAAGGTTGAAAGAATAAGAATTTATGGGAATTCGTCTAAAGGAGTAAAAAAAGGCGATTCAATCAAGATGATGTCTTGGAATATAGGATATGGAGCTCTAGGCGACAATGCAGACTTCTTTATGGACGGAGGCAATCATGTTTTAACTTCTAGTAAAAATCGCGTTAAGAAAAATATTAAATCAATTTCTGGCGAGATACGCAAACAATCTCCGGATATAACCATGATTCAGGAAGTGGATAAGGATTCAAGACGCTCATATTACATCAACCAAGTTGAAAAGCTTGGGAAAGCCATGGATGGAAGCGAATACTACTATGCGAGGAATTATAAAGCGGCTTTTGTGCCATACCCGATACCGCCTCTTGGCAAAATGGATAGCGGCATAATGACTATTTCAAGACTTAAAGCTAATTCTGCAAAGCGTGTGAGTTTGCCTGTTTCGTTTACTTGGCCAGTAAGAACGGTAAACCTCAAACGCTGCCTACTTATATCCAGAACTAAGGTCAAGGGAACCGGCAAGGAACTTGTATATATTAATCTGCATTTAGAAGCATATGACAAAGGTGCAGGCAAAAAGGCACAGACTCGAGCATTGAACAGGATACTTAAGCAGGAAGCTGCGAAAGGTAATTACGTAATCGCTGCGGGTGACTTCAATCAGACGTTTAATAATGTGGATACAAACGAATATAAGGTGCAAAAAGGATTATGGAAACCAGGTATAATAGATATTAGTGAGTATGATTCCTCGTTAAACTTCGTTATGGATAGTACCACGCCTACATGCAGATCCTTGGATAAACCGCTAAAAGGTGCGAACAAATTAAAGTTCCAGTACTATGTAATTGATGGAATGATTTATTCATCTAACATAGAGATGAGTTATTGCAAAACGGTGGATCTTGGTTTTAAAAATAGCGATCATAATCCAGTAGTTGCCGAGATAAAGCTAAAATAAAGGAGGACACAATGTTACTACTTAATGAACAAGACATAAGAAAAGTTTTCGATATGAACGATGCTATAGATTCAAATATCGAGGCATATAAGATTTTTTCTAGTGGGAACGCAGTTGTACCGCTTCGTCAAGTTATCGCTGCTGATGAAGGAAGAGGTAACTTTGCGTTTATGCCAGCTTATAGCTCAAAGCTTGGAGCGGCGGGCATTAAAATCGTAAACATATTTCCGGGTAATAGAGAGCGTGGTGAAGCAACAACTATTGGGCAGGTTCTACTCATGGATGACAAGAACGGGGAAGTATTAGCTCTGATGGATGGTAGCTTTATCACTAAGTTCCGCACAGGAGCAGCGTCAGGCGCAGCTTTTAAATTATTTGCAAGGAATGATGCAAAGATTGGCTGTCTTATTGGAACTGGTGGCCAGGCGGACTGCCAGCTTGAAGCTATGCTGGCGGCATGTAATCTAGATGAGGTTAGAATTGTAGCTAGAGACTTTGCCAAGACGGAGAAGTTCGCTGAAGAGATGTCTGAGAGATTCAAAGACAGCGGCGCTAAGCTGATTGCATACGATGATGCAAACGAAGCTGTAGATGGTGCCGATGTCATAGTAGTAGTGACTGTTTCTACGGAGCCAGTATTCGATGCAAATAGAGTAAAGAAGGGAGCTGTGGTGAGCGGCGTGGGGTCGTATACAGCTGAGATGAATGAGATTGATCCAAAGCTCTTTAAGCTAGCGGATAAGATATACTTCGACTCTAAGGATGCTTGTATTGCTGAGTCAGCAGATATACAAATCCCTCTTAGGGAAGGATTAGTTTCATTAGAGGGACTCACGGGAGATATAGGAGAGTATGCGCTTGGGGAGATAAGCGGCAGAGAGTCTGATGATGAGATCATTATATTTAAGAATGTAGGGCTTGGAATACTTGATCTTGTAATTGCAAAGCTAATCTATGAAAAAGCAAAAAATAGAAAAATTGGATACCAATGGGGATAATTTATAAATAAAATAGTAAATATTACAATAACAAAGCGGTGGTACACATTAAGTTTGTGAAAATGTACAAATGAATTGTTGACAATTGAAATACAGTCTACTATAATCATCTTGTCAATAAGTGAAAAGGGTTGAAATACAGATTTTAAGTATCAGGAATAGGGGATTTCTTGATACATCTGAAAACGTTCGTTGTAGCCATTGCGAACAAAGCCGAAGGCGTAGCCTTCGGCTTATTTATTTGCTGACAATTTGCTCATTTCGTTGCCATACTTTTGGCACTAATATATAATTAAAACTTGGAGGTATTATGGCTAATTTTATCGAAGTAAAAGACTTAGTTTATAGATACTCTAAGGAGCAGGGCGATGATAATCTATGCCCTGCAATTGATCATGTTTCTATTGAAATTAAGCGTGGCGAATACATCTCTATTGCTGGATCTAATGGTTCCGGTAAATCCACGCTTGCAAGATGCCTTAACGGGCTGCTATTACCGACTGAAGGCGAGATTCTTGTCGATGGGATGGATACTAATGATGATGATTTAATTTGGGACATTAGAAAGAAAATAGGCATGGTGTTTCAGAATCCTGATAATCAGATTGTATCCTCCATGGTTGAAGATGAAGTGGCATTCGGTCCTGAAAACATAGGGATCGAGAATCCAGAGCTCCGAAAAAGAGTAGATAATGCACTGAAATCAGTGGGCATGTACGAATACCGAAATCGTGAAGCTCATAAACTCTCTGGAGGACAGAAGCAGCGAATTGCAATTGCTGGAGCGGTAGCTATGAGACCGGATTGCATAGTTTTCGATGAGCCTACTGCAATGCTCGATCCCAAAGGGCGAAGTCAGGTTATGAAGGTAATTAGAGAACTAAATGATCAGGGGATTACGATTATATTAATTACACATTTTATGGAAGAGGTAGCAGAAGCAGATCGCGTGCTAGTCATGAAGTCTGGAAAGCTCCTCGCTGACAGTGTGCCGGAAGATGTATTTGCCGATACGAATCTAATTGAGTCGGCAGGACTCGAGATTCCAGCTGCTGTCTTACTGAGAAATGAACTCATTGAGAATGGAATTAGTCTGTCGCATGAGGTTATAAATAAGGACGATTTGGTGGACGCTTTATGTCGATAATTGCAAGACATCTAACACATATATATTCAAAAGGACTTCCTGGGGAGACAGTAGCGCTGGATGATGTTTCGTTTGAAGTTGCCGGTGGAGAATGCATAGGCATAATTGGACATACCGGCTCTGGAAAATCGACGCTCCTTCAGCATATGAACGGATTGCTGAAGCCTCATTCGGGAGAAATAATTGTCTCTGATATGAATATCGGAGACGGTTCAGTCAAGAAGGTTGATATAAGTAAAAATGTAGGGCTTGTATTTCAGTATCCTGAGTATCAGCTCTTTGAGGAGACCGTTGCAAAAGACGTGGCTTTTGGACCGAGAAACCTCGGCGTGCCCGAAGATGAGATTCCTGGCATAGTAAGGGAGTCTATCGAATTGCTCGGACTCGACTACAATGCTGTGGCTGAGAAATCGCCATTTGAGCTATCCGGTGGGCAGAAACGTAGAGTTGCCATCTCTGGTGTACTAGCGATGAAGCCAAAGGTTCTTATACTAGATGAACCAACGGCTGGGCTCGACCCCGCATCCAAGCGTGATATGCTTGAAGTGATTAAGAGGCTTAGACAGGAAAGAAACTTAATTGTGGTATTCGTCTCACATAACATGAAAGATATAGCCGAACTCTCTGACCGTATCATCGTTATGAATGGCGGAAAACTGGTGATGAACGGAAGCCCTAAAGAAGTATTTGCAAGGGCTAGTGAGCTAAAGAGCATGGGTCTTAGTGTACCGCCAGTGACAGAGATTCTATATGAAGTGTCTGAGAAGCTGGGTCTTGAGTTCGAGCCCATTTTTGAAGAGAGAGAAGCTGCTAAGTACATCGCGGAGCAGTTAAAGGAGAGGCAAAGGTAGTATGATTAAAGATATAACACTTGGTCAGTATTATCCGGTGGAATCTCCGATTCATAGGCTGGAGGCGCGCACTAAGGTGCTCGGTGTATTTGCGTATCTCGTGGGGCTCTTTCTGGTAAATAAGCTTTGGGGATTTGCAATTGCGGCGGTTGCAGTTGGAATAGTAATTAAGCTGTCGCGTGTTCCGTTCTCGTACATGGTACGGGGGCTTAAGGCGATAGTGTTAATCATTGCATTCACTATGATTCTTAACATATTTATGATGGATGGAACCATACTGTGGCAGTGGAAATTCCTGAAGATTACCTATGAAGGTCTATATAGGGCTGCATTTATGGGCATAAGACTGGTGCTGCTGATTATAGGCACTTCGCTCCTGACATTTTGCACGAAACCGACTGAATTAACAGATGGTATTGAGAAGCTCCTCAGTCCGTTCTCTAGACTTGGTCTTCCTGCACATGAGATCGCGCTGATGATGACAATTGCGCTCAGATTCATCCCTGTATTAATGGATGAGGCGGATAAAATCATGAAGGCGCAGCAATCAAGAGGTGCGGACTTTGAATCTGGGAATATAATACAGAGAGCTAAGAGCATGATTCCGATAATAGTGCCACTTTTCGTGAGTTCGTTTAGGATTGCGGGAGACCTTGCGCTAGCTATGGAGGCAAGGTGCTACCGAGGTGGTAACGGCAGGACGAAACTTAATGAGACTAGATTTGAGAAGCGTGATGTAGTGGCGGCACTGATGCTGATAATATTCCTCGGGGTGCTTGTTGCCAGCAGGTTTTTAACCATATAATCTATATAAAACAGGAGAATATATGAGACAGAGAAAAGTAAAAAATCTGGAAGAGAAATACGCTAGATTCGAAGATATATTGGTATATAATCCAGCAGAGATACGCGGAAAATGGGCAGAGCGTGCAGGTGAAAGCAAAGGAATTTATATGGAGGTTGGCTGCGGCAAAGGTAGGTTTATCTCCCAGTTAGCTTCCCGTGAACCAGAAAATTTCTTCATCGCTGTAGAAGGTCACAAGAGTGTACTTCTCCGCGCCATGGAAAAAGTGCATGAGCTTGGACTGACTAATGTCGTGTTCATTCCAGAGTTTATCGAGAACCTGCACGAATGGTTTATAGATAGCGAACTTGACGGAATTTATCTTAATTTCAGTGATCCGCTTCCCAAGAATTATTCAGCGAAGAAGAGGCTTACGTACAGAGGGAAACTCAAACAGTATTTCGATGTACTTAAAGAAGACGGAGTTGTTAGGTTCAAGACTGACAACACGGATTTATTCAACTACTCGATAAATGAAGTAATTGCATCGGATTTAAGGATTCGAGAATTCACTAGGGATTTGCATGCTTCGCCTTATAATGAGGACAATATCATGACTGAGTATGAGGAGAAGTTTAGCGATAAGGGGTTCAATATTAAGATGATGGAGATCGGACGCATACGAAGGAAAGGTGAAAAGATGGGTTTAGCAGCACTAAATGGCAGAGAGATTCCGAAGCAAGATAAGGTATTTGGAATTAGTGGCAGAGCGAAAGCAGCTATAAAGGAGAAAGGACACGAAAATGTTGCGAATGCAACAATCGGAGCTTTGTTAGATGATGATGGGGGGTTAATCGTGCTATCTTCTGTAGATGAAGCGGTGAAGAGCCTTGAACCATCACAGTACGCTGAATATGCTCCAATTGCAGGAACTCCAGGGTTTAAGGCGGCGGCAATACAGGCAGCACTAGGTGGTTATGAAACATCTAGACATATAGGGATAGTTTCAACGCCAGGAGGTACAGGCTCGCTTACAAATGCCATTGCGAATTATTCTTGCCCAGGAGATAAGATTTTGACTCATAACTGGTGCTGGCCTAACTATAAAAACATTGCGGCAGAGCAGGGACGTGGTTTTGAGACTTTTGAAATGTTCGATGAGGATGGTAAATTTAATCTAGCTGATTTCGAATATAAGGTGAACAAGCTGCTACGTATACAGGATAGATTAGTTCTGATTCTCAATACTCCTGCGAATAACCCTACGGGATATTCACTTTCTCTTGAAGAATGGAAGAGTATAATTGAGATTCTTAACAGGGTGCCAGATGACAAGGTAGTAGCATTAGTTGTAGACATAGCATATATCGATTTTGCTGGGGATGAGAAGAAGGTTAGAGAGTTTATTCCAGAGCTTGAAAAGCTTAAAAGCAATGTGCTGCCACTACTTGCATACAGCACTTCAAAGACGTTCACCTTCTACGGGTTTAGATGTGCGGCACTGATTTGTCTAGCTGATAGTGAAGAAATCGCAGATGAGTTCGTAAAGGTATGCTCGTATTCAAGCAGATCCACATGGTCAAACTCGCCTCGTGGACCACAGGAAGTAGTCGCAAAGATTTACAGTGATAAAGAACTGCTGGCGAAGGTAGACGAAGAACGCAAGGAATTCCGTGATATGCTGCTGGCGCGCGGAAGAGCTTTTGAAGAGGAAGCTAAGAAAGTTAATCTCAAAATAGTACCGTTTAGAGCAGGCTTTTTCGTATCTATTCCATGCGAAAATCCAGATGCATTAAGTGCAAAGCTTGAGGAGAGTGATGTGTACTGCGTACCGATGGACAAGGGCGTGAGAGTGTCAATTGCATCAATATCTGAGGCTAAGTGTAGAAAGCTACCTGCAATTATCAAGGACGCACTTCAGAGCTTATAGCCATAAAGTGTGGATTGTTAGTGAATATAATAATATTCGGTTACTAATGTATTGAAATGCATACACCGCTGATATATAATTATTAGGTGAACAAGAGAATACAACGAGCAAGGGGAGCGGTATCGCTGAGAGGTAATGGTGAAATACATTACGACTCTGAACCTGATTTGGATAATGCCAACGTAGGGAGAGTGCTGAATTACATGTGTAATACCCAAGCTAGGGTGTTACACATTTTTTATTGCACGAATGGTCATAGCGTTACATTAGGAGTTAAAACTATGAAAAAAATGGTTAAACAAGTATTAAAGAAATCATCCTTGCACGAAAAGCTGAGACTATATGGAATACTCGGAGGTGAAACTCTGCAAGGGATTACATATAGAGAAGCCACCATGCAAGCGATTGATGGCGGTATGACGTGTATGCAGGTTAGAGAGAAGCATTTAGATAAAGAACAGATACTCAAGATGATTTCCGAGATTAAGCCTATCTGCGACGAAGCAGGAGTTCCACTGATAATCAACGATGATATAGAAATCTGTAAAGTGTCAGATGCAAGTGGTGTCCACTTAGGTCTGAGCGACGGGTCAATAGCTGAGGCAAGGAAGCTTCTTGGAGAGGAAAAGATTATCGGTGCAACTGCACACAATCTCGAGGAGGCTCTCGCTGCAGAAGACGAAGGTGCTGATTACGTAGGTGTAGGAGCTGCTTTTGGTTCTAATTCAAAGGGTGATGCAATTAAGCTACCTAGCCTTGATGTATACAACCTGATTACGTCGTCGGTAAAAATCCCCGTTGTCGCAATCGGCGGCATCGATATCGATAATATCGGTACACTAGCAGGTCGTCATCTTGCGGGGGTCGCAGTTATTTCGGCTCTGTTCGGCACGCAGGATATCAAGAAAAGCGCAGAGGATTTAAGAAACATGGCTGATAAGCTGCAGCACGAAAAGTTGAGGTCGGGGATATGAAAATTCCGACTGTTCTATCGATCGCTGGCAGTGATCCAAGCGGCGGAGCGGGCATTCAGGGAGATATCAAGACTATATTTGCAGAGGGCTGCTACGGGATGGGGGTAGTCACCGGCCTTACGGTGCAAAACACCTTGGGCGTATCTGATGTTATGCCAGTGCCTACTGAATTCTTATATAGACAGATTGATGAGGTTATATCCGATATAAAACCGGAAGCTACAAAGATTGGCATGATTGTTTCGGCCGAGCAGGTCGATGTAATAGTGGGTCTAATTAAGCGGCATAGCCTTGAAAATGTAATCGTTGACCCCGTAATTGCCCCGACAAGCGGAGCAGCATTTGCGAGCGAAGAAGTGATGAAATCCATGATAGAAAAGCTCTTTCCGTTATCGACGCTCGTGACACCTAACCTGCCGGAAGCTAAGAGAATATGCGAGATTATAGGATGTCAAAACCTTAAGTTGGAAGATGATGGGCAGATGCAATATCAAGCTCAAGTACAATCTAAAGATATATCTCGAATTAAAATTCAGTCTCAACCTCAGTCTAAACCTCAATCTCAAACAGAGATTTATGGTAAAGCAGCAAATCTATCAGCGCCCGAGCTAGCATGTTTCATAGGTCAGAGGTGTGGCTGCAGTGTACTCATCAAAGGCGGTCATGCTGAAGGCAGTAGTGCTACGGATTATCTGTGGACTGCTAGTGATGAGAACATGATGGGATGCACTACTGAGTTCATAGGCGACAGGGTAGAGACAACAAGTTCACATGGGACGGGATGTGCACTATCCAGCTCAATAGCAGCAAATATGGCGAAAGGGCACACGCTTGAAGCAGCTATTGAAATAGGCAAGGAATACGTGACAACAGCTCTTAAGAGTGATATGCGCATAGGAACGGGTAATGGCTCGATAGATCACGGAGCGCTCGTGAGACAATGAAAGAAATTTAAAGGGAAATGGGAAAGGGCAATTTACAATTGTTATTAATGGCCTGAAAAAGGCGGAAAAGAGGAAGAAATGACAAGGACTTATTCGACACAAATAGAAGCAGCAAGAATGGGAATAGCTACACCAGAGCTTGAAATTGTTGCGGCAAAAGAAAATCGCTCAGTAGATGAACTGCTACCACTGCTTGCAGAGGGCAAGATGGTTATACCGGCAAATATACATCACACATCAATCGATCCAAATGGTGTTGGAGGAATGCTAAGGACGAAGGTTAACGTAAACCTCGGCATAAGCAGGGACTGCAAGGACTACAATATTGAAATGAAGAAGGTTATGAGGGCGGTTGAGCTCGGTGCAGAATCAATCATGGATTTATCAAGTCATGGTGACACGCAGCCATTTAGAAGGAAGCTCTGCACCGAGTGTCCAGCGATGATCGGAACAGTTCCGGTATACGATTCTGTAATCCATTATCAGAGAGATTTAAATACTCTCACTGCACAGGATTTCCTAGATGTCATCAGGATGCATGCTGAAGATGGTGTGGATTTTGTAACCCTGCACTGCGGAATAACACGCAAGACGATTGAGCAGATTAAGAACGGTACTCGAGAGATGAATATAGTCAGCAGAGGAGGAAGCCTTGTATTTGCATGGATGACCATGACGGGTGAAGAAAATCCATTCTATGAGTACTTCGATGAAATCGTAGAAATCTGCCGTGAACACGATGTAACGATAAGCCTTGGGGATGCATGTAGACCGGGATGCCTAGCTGATGCAACGGATAACTGTCAGATTGAGGAATTGATTAGACTTGGTGAGCTGACAGATAGAGCGTGGGCTAGGGACGTACAAGTTATGATTGAAGGTCCAGGACATGTGCCAATGGACCAGATTGAGGCGAACATGAAGGTTCAAGAAACTTTGTGTAAGGGTGCGCCATTTTATGTGCTCGGACCTCTCGTTACAGATATTGCACCAGGATATGACCATATCACCGCTGCTATAGGTGGTGCTATTGCTGCCTGGTCTGGCGCTGCGTTCCTATGCTACGTTACACCGGCAGAACACCTTGCACTGCCAAATGTAGATGACGTTCATGACGGTATCATCGCTAGTAAAATAGCTGCTCATGCTGCAGATATTGCCAAGGGGATTCCTGGAGCCCGTGACCAGGACGATAGAATGGCGAAGGCTAGAAGGGCGCTCGACTGGGATGCACAGTGGCTCGAGGCGCTTGATCCAGAGACGGCAAAAGCAATAAGAGAGTCAAGAATGCCAGAGGAAGACCATTCCGATACTTGCAGTATGTGCGGAAAATTCTGTGCGGTTAGAAGTATGAATAAAGCGCTTTCAGGCGAGGTAATAGACATCCTATAAGACCAAGCACTATATAAATTACATCCTAAATAGTCATAAATATAAAAGAAGTGAGCTTAAATGCTCACTTCTTTTATTTGGTGGCTGCTTTTCTCAGTTTACCAAAGCCAGGTCTTGCAAAGCTAATAGGTAGCAATTTAATTCTTAAATCACCAGCCTTGATATCATCGCCGATAAACACACAACCTCGCTTTGACTCTGGGTCCGCCTGAGAAATAGCATAGTTACCATCGGAGACATCGAATCTAATCAAGGCGTCCGAAACACCCATAGTGCCTTTGGCACGAATGATATTCCCGTATCTCTTTCTGATCAAATCCTCTAGGAAGAATACAATATCGCCAATAGAAGGAAACTCTGCGTTTGGAACACTGATACTTTCGAACTCAGTTTCTTCCTGAATTTTAGGAATCTCAATGCTGCCATCTCTCTTTCGAAGCAGAAACTCCTCCCAGGAGGCGTGTGGCAGACTGCTGTAGTGCTTACTGATAATATTTGCATCAGCGTTAATAGCTTTTACCTTAGAAACAACGGCCTCTACATCAATATCGACCGACTTATCGCATTTTGATAAGATGATAGTATCTGCACACTTTATCTGGTCGGTAAGTAGCTCAGGGTATTCGTCGATGTGCTTGAAAAAACAATTTGGATCGATAATAGTAATCGGTGCCAGCATTTCAATCTGCTCATATTCAATCTGCGAAATATTGTTTATTACATTAGAAAGATATCCGACGCCAGTGGGTTCAACGATGAGATACTCTAGTGCGATAGAATTCGCAATTGTAAGTATGTTCAAAGCAAAATCGGTCTTTCCAGTGCAGCATATACATTTTTCAGTGAGCTCCCATACACTAAGTCCCGATTCTTCCTTTAGAATATCTTCATCAACATTAAGAGACGCATATTCATTCTCGAGGATTACGAAATCTCGATTTAATATATCCGACATCGCCTTGATAAACGTGGTCTTTCCAGCACCTAGAAAGCCGGAAATAATCAGTACCTTCATAAAATGCAATCCTTTTCGCAATAGTTTCCGTTTCGAATAAATTAAACCCCCGGCCGCAGGGGAAATGCCCTAAGACATCCATCAGGGCCGGGGAATTCAGCTCTATTTGCCGATATTAACAACTGGCTTGATCAGGTCAGCAGGCTTATCCTTCATGAGCATAAGCGCATCCTCAACGTGTTCAAAACCATCAAATCTGTGTGTGATTAGGTGTCTAACATCGAGCTTGCCAACTTCGATTAGGCTAGCGAGCTTCTCGAGTCTTAGTCTACCACCAGGCATTAGTCCACCTGTGATCATCTTGTGACCCATTCCGCATCCCCACTCAACACGAGGAATTGTTACGTAGGTGCCAGAACCCAGGTAGTTTACGTTACCAATCTTTCCACCTGGCTTAAGAGCTTTGATGATAGGATCGAAGGATTCAACTCCGCCACCAGCAACGATAGCCTTATCTACTCCCTTGCCTCCAGTTAGTTCAAGAACCTGCTCATCGATTGATCCTTCCTTATAGCTGATAAAATCAGTTGCACCATACTTCTTAGCAGCTTCCCTGCAAGCAGGTCTTGTTCCTACGCAGATGATTCTTGAAGCACCCCTTAGGTTTGCGCCTGCAACACTCATCAGACCAACAGGTCCAATTCCGTTAACTAGCACAGTGTCTCCAAACTGAATATCTGCAAGCTCGACACCGTGGAATCCAGTAGGAACCATGTCGGATAGCATACAAGCTTCTTCTGGCGAAACAGCCTCTGGCATATGTGCGAGGTTGCCGTCTGCATCATTAACATGGAAGTACTCACCGAATACACCGTCTTTGAAATTTGAGAACTTCCAGCCTGATAGCATTCCGCCGGAGTGCATAGGGTATCCGCCCTGAGCTTCTAGGGAAGACCAATCAGGAGTTATAGCAGCAACCATTACACGGTCCCCAACCTTAAAATCTTTGACGAGCTCACCAACTTCTTCGACAACTCCACAGCCTTCGTGACCTAGAATCATGTTGTGTCTGTCTCCGAGTGCGCCTTCCCATACGGTGTGAATATCAGAAGTGCAAGGGGATAAAGCTAGTGGCCTGATAATAGCATCAAGTGGTCCACATTTTGGACGCTCCTTTTCAATCCAGCCAGTCTTACCAATTTCTAGCATTGCAAAGCCTTTCATTGTGTTACCTCCATTTTTGATTTTTTTTAATGTCATTAAGTGTTTTGTATGCAAGCCTTCTGCGAGAAAGTGAGAACACCTGCTCTTTGTTAATATATTGACATGAATTTGAAAAGAAAGCAACAAGATTATATTGTAAACAAAATCTAAAAATATTGGAATTTTAAGGGTTGTAAAGAGCGACAGAAGGCGATAAGTCTTATATGCAAATGAGTACATAGGTTATAAAATATATTTAAATCTCAATATTGATAATTATCTATCAATATTATATAAAACTTTAATCGTTAAAATCATCAATTAAAAATGAGCAGGTGGAGTGAAATTTGGGACTAATAGGTAGATATAGATGTATGAGCTATGCAAAATGAATGATGAATATTGATAGCGTGATATATAATTGCATAATCGAAAAAAGGGATTGACATTCACTATATCAAAGGTTATATTACGAGTAAGAGGGGACTAACTCTCTTGAAAATATTTCTGCATTTACGGGCAGGTATGTAATTCACAGCCTGCCTTTTGATAAATGCAAAGGTTAGATATAGCTAACTATATAAAGGAGGATATTGGTATGTCTTTAATTAATAAAGAAGTAGCGGATTTTTCAGCTCAGGCTTATGTGAATGATGAGTTTAAAACTATTACTAAAGCGGATATATTAGGAAAGTGGAGCGTTTTCTTTTTCTACCCAGCTGATTTTACTTTCGTGTGCCCAACGGAGCTCGAGGATCTTCAGATGAAGTATGCAGAGTTTCAGAAAGCTGGATGCGAGGTATATTCAGTATCTTGCGATACTCACTTTGTGCACAAGGCATGGCACGATAATTCGGAGAGTATTGGCAAGATTACTTATCCGATGCTCGCTGACCCTACACAGGCGCTCGCAAGGGACTTTGAAGTTCTGATTGAAGATCAAGGCATTGCGGAAAGAGGAAGCTTCATAGTAAATCCTGAGGGGAAGATTGTGGTATATGAAGTTAATGCAGGAAATGTTGGAAGAAATGCAGAAGAGCTGCTTAGAAAGCTTCAAGCTAGCCAGTTCGTAGCTGAGCATGGTGATCAGGTGTGCCCGGCTAGATGGACTCCGGGTGCAGCAACACTGAAGCCTGGGATTGATCTAGTAGGGGCTCTATAGATATAGCTAGAGCAACTAAAGGGCAACTAGGTTGACTAAGAATCAGCTAGAGTGGATAAGTGATAACTAGAGTGATTAAGAGATAGCTAAAGCACCTATAGATCATATATAGACCACATAAGTAGCAAATCATAACGAAAAAAATGGGGGATGCTAATGCATCCCCCATTAATTGTTTGGTGTTATATCTCCGAGTATCAGAGCTTATACAATGCCCTGCATCATCATAGCTTCTGCAACTCTCTCGAATCCAGCGATGTTAGCGCCAGCTACGAGGTTTTCACCGAGGTTGTACTTAGCACAAGCTTCCTCTGTGATCTTGAAGATGTGAACCATGATGTTCTCTAGCTCAGCGTATACTCTCTCCTTGTTCCAGATGAGGTGCTCAGCGTTCTGTGCCATCTCGAGGCAAGAGCAAGCAACTCCACCAGCATTAGCAGCCTTGGAAGGAGCAACTACGCAACCATTCTCCATGAGGTACTGAACAGCCTCGTTTGTTGTAGGCATGTTAGCTCCCTCGATGAGGTATCTAGCTCCGTTAGCAACCATTTCCTTAGCCCAATCCATAGTGATGTCGTTCTGCATAGCGCAAGGTAGGTATAGATCAGCCTTAACTTCCCAAGGTCTCTTTCCAGGGATAAACTTAGCGTTAGGGAACTTCTCTACGTAAGGTGCGCAAACGTTCTTTCCAGAGTTACGTAGCTCAAGAAGTGTGTTGATCTTCTCTGGTGTTGTGATTCCTTCCTCGTCGAGGATGTATCCGTCTGGTCCAGAAATTGTGATTGGCTTTGCACCTAGTTCAACTAGCTTAGTGATTGTTCCCCAAGATACGTTACCGAATCCGGAAACAACTGCAGTCTTTCCTTCAAGGGAATCACCGAAGTGGTTGAGGACCTCTCTAGCGAAGAATACGATACCGAAACCAGTAGCTTCTGTTCTTCCGTTTAGTCCGCCGTTTGTAGTTCCCTTACCAGTCCATGTTCCGTCGTACTGGTTAGTCATTCTCTTGTACTGACCCATCATGAAACCGATTTCTCTGCCGCCTACACCCATGTCTCCAGCAGGTACGTCAGTGTTAGGTCCGATGTGCTTGTAGAGCTCTGTTACGAAGCTCTGGCAGAATCTCATAACTTCTGCATCCGACTTTCCAGCTGGATCGAAGTCAGAACCACCCTTACCACCTCCGATTGGAAGTCCTGTTAGGGAATTCTTGAAAATCTGCTCAAATCCGAGGAACTTAAGGATTCCTGGGTATACGTTAGCCTGGAATCTTAGACCACCCTTATATGGTCCTAGAGCGCTGTTGAACTGCACTCTGTATCCTCTGTTAACCTGAACTTCACCATTATCATCAACCCAAGGAACTCTGAACGAAATCATTCTTTCAGGCTCGATAAGTCTCTTTACAAGACCAGCCTTCTCATACTCAGGATGAGCTTCAAGAACTGGCTCGATTGATAGTAGAACTTCTTCTACAGTCTGAAGGAACTCAGGCTCGTTTGGATAGTTCTTCTTAGCGATGTCGATGTACTTTTGTGAAATATTAGCCATTTTAAACTCCTTACAAAAAATACAATATAAAAATGTATAAATTCTGGTGCCTCTGCACCATATAGTTGAATTTTAGCACTCTGATAATACGCTGTCAACGTGTATACAATATACAGCGATGCACTATAAATAAAGTTGGAACGACGATTATTCAATAGTTTGACAGATTTTTAATATTAGATTAATGCAGGGCACTATGATAAAATTAAAAGTAATTATTTTATGGAAGAAAGTTGAGAAAAATGGATCTGAGCAGACTTAATAAAGAGCAACAAGAAGCGGTAAAGCATATGGAGGGACCACTGCTGATTTTAGCAGGTGCTGGAAGCGGGAAGACCACTATGATGACTCACCGTATAGCATACATGCTAGAAAAGGGAGTGAGCCCTTATAATATCTTGGCTGTTACATTTACAAATAAAGCTGCCGGGGAGATGAAGGATAGGATTGAGTCGCTGACTGGAGGTACTCGAGGCATGTGGGTGATGACATTTCACGCCATGTGTGTTCGTATACTCAGAAATCACGGGGACGTTCTTGGATTTAAAAACGGATTTTCGATATACGACGAGTCAGACAAGAAGGCTCTTCTCAAAAGAATCGTCAAAGACCTTAAGATTGATGAAAAGATTTATCCAGTTTCGTACCTTGGGAGTGTAATAAGCTCTTGTAAGGAGGCTGAGGAAGATCCCGACGATTATATAGAGAACAACTCTATGAATTTCAAAGCCGAGACGGTCGCAAAGGTATACGCGAGATACATGGAAGATCTACAGCAGAATAACGCTATGGATTTTGATGACCTCCTCTGGAATGCTGTCAAGCTGTTTGAAGCGAGCAGCGAGGTTCTTTCATATTACCAAGAGAGATTTAAATATATAATGGTAGACGAGTATCAGGATACAAATTATCTTCAGTACAAACTCATACATGCTTTGGCGGAGAAGAGCCATAATCTATGCGTGGTCGGCGATGACGACCAATGTATCTATCAATGGAGAGGTGCAGATATTAGGAATATTCTCGACTTCGAGAAGGATTTTCCTGAAACCAAGGTCATCAAACTAGAGCAGAACTACAGGTCCGATGCCAACATACTAGATTTAGCTAACTCTGTAATTGCTAACAATAGAAACCGTAAGGCGAAAGAGCTTTGGACAGATAGGAATGAAGGCAATAAGATAACGTACCGTAGACTCGAGGATGAACAGCGAGAGGCTTGGTATGTAGGCGGTGAAATCCAGCGTTTGCATGATGAAGAAGGTGTTCCGTTTAACGATATGGCTATCTTGTATCGAAAGAATGCACAGTCTAGACCGTTCGAAGAAAAGTTTTCATTTAGAGGCATCCCGTACAGGGTTTTAGGTGGCACTAGATTTTACGACCGCAAGGAAATCAAAGATGTGATGTCATACATGCACCTCGTCGAAAACCCTAGCGATGACGTGGCTATGGCGAGGATAATAAACGAGCCTAAGCGGGGACTAGGACCGAAGAGCCTAGGCGGAATAGTTTCATATGCCAAGGCATACAAACTAAGCATATTTGAAGCACTCAAGGAGCAGGAGGTTCTGGGTTCGCTGTCAAGGAAATCGAGAGCTGCAGTAGAAGATTTAGTTACGATGCTCGATGAACTAGGAGCTGAACAGGATAACATGGAGCTTTCAGATATATATGACAATCTGATTAGACGCTCAGGTTATCTGACAGCACTCGAAGCAGAAAATACAGTAGAAGCAGATGCGAGGATAGAGAACATCCTGGAGCTGCGCTCGGTGATAGTAGAATTCGAGGAAAAAGCAGCAGGCTCAGTGCTGACAGATGAAGAAGACGAGTTCAGAGAGGAGAGAGATAGGCTAAGAGAAGATGGATTTGATGTAAAAGAACCCACCTTGCTCCAGTCATTCCTCGAGAGAATCGCACTGCTGTCGGACATAGATAATAGAGATGAGAGCGAAGATGCGGTTGTGATGATGACGCTACATAGCTCTAAGGGACTTGAATTTCCAGTGGTTTTCATGCCGGGTATGGAAAACGGTTTGTTCCCAGGGTCAGCATCTATGGATGATCCAAGCAAGATGGAGGAGGAGCGCAGGCTCTGTTACGTTGGAATTACAAGAGCTATGAGAAAGCTTTACCTAACAGGTGCGCAGACTAGGATGCTCTACGGTAGGACGGACTTCACGATTGAATCGGAATTCATGAGAGAGATGGACACAGATCTCCTAGATGGTGATCCGACAGTAGCAGAGAGGTCGGCTAATGCAGGCGGAATCTGCGGAGACGGCGGAATACTCGGAATGAGAGAATTCAAGGGTAGATATGAAGGTAGTGCGGATGGCTATGATGCCAGCTTCTCTAAACCATTTGATGCACTTAAATTCGCTAAGAAACAGGCTTCCAAGGGTATAAGCAACGAAGGCTTTGAGGCAGGAGACAGGATTCGCCATCCGAAGTTCGGAGAAGGTCTGCTCATAGACCAGGATGCTAAAACGCTGACTATTGCCTTTGATTCCGTTGGGATTAAAAAGCTTGGCAAGGGCTTCGTCAAGCTAACTAAAGTCGAGTAGTGACTACATAGGTAAGGGGATTTACAGGAACGAATTCACTAACAGTAAGAGAAGTAAATAGGGGATATTATGAATCTTGATGACAAGAAGAGAAGGATAGAGGAGTTAATAGAAACTCTTAACAAGGCTTCGGCAGCGTACTATGACGAGGCTAGTGAGATTATGAGCAATTACGAATACGATGCGCTGTACGATGAGCTTGAATCGCTTGAGAAGAAGACGGGGTATACTCCTCTGAATAGTCCGACTAAGAATGTCGGCTACACAGTTCAGTCGGAGCTCCCTAAGGAAAGGCACAGAAGCCGTATGCTTAGCCTTGATAAGACTAAGAGCCGTGAGGAACTCGCGGCTTGGCTTGGGGATCATGAAGGACTCTTATCATGGAAGCTCGACGGTTTAACCGTTGTGCTCACATATGAGGGAGGAGAGCTAGTCAAGGCCGTGACACGTGGAAATGGGGATATCGGAGAGGTTATCACGCCTAATGCACGTGTATTTGTCAATGTACCGAAGCACATTCCTTACAAAGGGCATGCTGTAATCCGTGGCGAGGCGGTTATTACCTATGAGGAATTCGATAGAATCAATGAGGCAATCGACGATGCAGATGCGAAGTATAAGAATCCGAGAAACCTATGCAGCGGAAGCGTAAGGCAGCTAAATAGCAAAATTACCGCTGAGAGAAATGTTAGGTTCTATGCTTTCACGCTCAGCGAAGCAGATGGAGTTGATTATGAAGGCCTTAGATCAAACCAAATGAAGTGGATGGCGGAGCAAGGCTTCGACGTGGTTGAATACGTGAAAGTAGATAATAAGAGTATTTTCGAAGCGATAGACAATTATGCAGAGAGAGTGCATAGCTTTGAGATCCCGTCTGATGGCCTCGTGCTGACATTAGAGGATTTAGAATATGCGGCTACACTTGGAACGACCGCGAAATTTCCGCGTGATTCTCTGGCTTTCAAGTGGGCAGATCAGCAAGCGGAGACAATTCTCCGTGAAATCGAATGGAGCCCATCGAGAACTGGGCTGCTAAATCCAATTGCTATATTTGACCCGGTAGAACTCGAAGGAACCACAGTTAAGAGAGCATCGGTTCATAATCTTAATATAATGGAAACCCTAAAGCTAGGCATCGGTGATACTATCACCGTATACAAGGCGAATATGATAATACCGCAGATTGGTGATAACCTTACTAAGAGTGGGAATATTGAGCTTCCTAGCCATTGTCCGGTATGCGATGGTACTACAGAGATAAAACTGATGACCGGCACAAAGGTACTTACATGCACCAATCCAAATTGCCTGGCTAAGCAGGTGAAGAGATTTTCTCTATTCGTATCGAGGGATGCGCTTAATATCGAGGGACTATCTGAACAGACCTTGCTAAAGTTCATAGGACTCGGTTATATCAAGTCTTTCGCTGATATATTCCGACTAGAGAATCATAGGGATGAAATCGTAGAATTAGATGGTTTCGGTAAAAAGTCATATGATAAATTATCATCATCGATAGAGAAGTCTCGCCATACAGTCCCAGCTAGGATTCTTGTTGCACTTGGTATACCTGGAGTTGGTGTTACTACTGCAGCTCAGATTGCGAGAGCGTATGAGAATAAATGGGCTAAAATTTCTTCGCTCACTTACGATGAACTTATATCCGTAAGTGGCATCGGAGAAGTTATGGCTAGAGACTATGAGGCTTTTTTTGCAGATGAACACAACAAGTCTGTCGTTTTGGATTTAGTGAGCGAACTCGACATAGATGAGAGCTATGAGAAGGCCGGGGAAGCTTTGTCGGGTGAAATCTTTGTAATAACTGGCAGCCTTGAACATTATAAGAGCCGCACTGAACTTAAGAAGGAAATCGAGGCACAGGGAGGTAAGGTTGCAGGAAGCGTTAGTAAAAACACCAGCTATCTCGTGACCAACAATCCTGAATCAGGTTCGTCTAAGAACAAGGCAGCAGCGGAACTCGGTGTAAAAATCATAACAGAAGACGAAATTCGTACGATGCTCGGATATTAGGGGGTTATCGAAAAGTCTATTTCGATATATAATAAATATTCGCAGTACTAAATTTTAAAGTGAGGAGGAAGGCCAATGGAAAATACAAACTTGATTGACCAGGAACAGGCTTTTGAAGAAAGCAAAGAAAAGATATTCGAACTCCTCGAAGAGAAGAAATATTTCCGTTGTAGGGATGAACTGTTAAAATTCAACGCAGTAGATATTGCTGAGCTACTTGAAGAAGTGATGCGAAAGTATAGCATGCAGACAGCTATCATACTGTTTCGCACGCTTCCAAAGGGTGCTTCTGTTGAGGTATTCGCACACTTTGACGTTGATGATCAGGTTGAAATCATCAATATTATCACTGATCCCGAGATTAAATACATAATTGAAGAGCTGGATTTCGACGATATGATCGACGTGCTTGACGAGCTGCCGGCCAATATCGTTGACAAGATTTTAGACAAAACTCCTAAGAATGAGCGAAGACAGATAAACACTTTCCTGAAGTACAAGGAATACAGTGCCGGTTCGCTGATGACGCCGGACTATATAAATCTGCGTAAAAATATGACGAGGCGTGAGGCGCTGGATCATATCCGCGATGTGGGAATGAACTCCGAGACGATTTACTCATGCTACGTGCTCGACGGTGGGCGTAAACTCGTAGGTGTCGTATCGCTCAGGAGCTTGGTTCTTGCAGATGAGAATACTAAGGTCTCCGATATTATGAAAGAAGACATCATCTTCGCACACGTCGATGATGACCAGGAAGAGACTTCTGAACTTTTTAAGAAATACGGTTTTATCGCGATACCGGTAGTTGATAATGAAGACAGATTGGTCGGAATCATCACTTTCGACGATATCCTCGACGTAATCGAAGAAGAGAACACCGAGGATATGGAGCGTATGGGAGGTGTCATCGATAACACAGACAAGGACTACCTCGATACACCCGTCCTGATGCACGTCAAGGCTAGACTGCCATGGCTACTAGTGCTCATGGTATCTTATGTATTTACTGGAGGCATGATTGCTAGTTTTGAAAAATCGCTCTCCGCAGTAATCGCGCTAGTAGCTTATATGCCGATGCTAATGGGCACTGGTGGTAACTCAGGAACTCAGTCGTCTACAGTAATTATCACAGGTATGGCTACAGGAGACCTCGAGTTATCGGATGTTCTTAGAGTTCTATGGAAGGAATTTCGCATAGGAATTATAGTCGGTATATGTGTCAGCATCTTGAACTACATGAGGATAGTGGCATTTGACCATAACGGCTCTTTGGTAGCGCTTACGGTGTGCCTGTCGATGGTATTAATCGTTATCATCGCAAAATGCATCGGTGCTCTCCTGCCTATGATTGCTAAGAAAATCGGCATTGACCCGGCTCTTATTGCTGGCCCGATGATGGCTTCACTTACCGACATGGTTGCGCTCGGCACGTATTTTACGATGGCAAGGCTGGTGCTTAAAATCTAGAGATGAAAGCGACTGCCTTACATACTGGGAAGACAATTTCAACGACGACTACAACAATTAAATTATCAATAACAAATAATATATAAAAAGCTTCAAGATATTTCTATTTAAATATCAACACAAATAACACAATTAGTTTTCAAAATTTCATTGTAGGAGGATATGGTGAATACTAACAACTATGCTGAGCTCGCTGAAAAAGCGCGCAAAATCAGAATCAATGCTCTAAAGGCAATTCATGCCGCAAAGTCAGGTCATCCGGGAGGTTCATTATCTTCTGCTGATATTCTTGCAACGCTATATTTTGGTGAGCTAAATATCGACCCAAAGAATCCGAAGATGGCAGATAGAGATAAATTTGTGTTATCCAAGGGTCATGCGGTTCCTGCGCTTTATGCAGCACTCGGGGAGAGAGGTTTTTACGAAGTAAACGAAATGATGACGCTCAGACAGGTGGGCAGCAAATTCCAAGGACACCCTAATATGCGTAAAGTTCCTGGGATTGAGATGTCAACCGGTTCGCTCGGACAGGGATTTTCCGCAGCAGTAGGAATGGCTGTCGCAGGCAAAATTGATAAAAATCCTGGCAGAGTATATGTGCTCACTGGTGACGGAGAACTTCAAGAGGGAATCGTGTGGGAGGCTGCGATGCAAGCAGCTCATAGGAAACTCGACAACTTAGTTGCAATCGTTGATCTGAACGGACTTCAGATTGATGGCAAGGTAAGCGATGTAAAGTGCGTGTGCCCGGTGGACGAGAAATTTAGGAGCTTTGGGTGGAACGTGATAAACGTAGATGGTCATAATTTTGAAGAACTGACTACGGCATTTAAGGAAGCAAAGAGCTCTGAAGGTGTACCGACTGCAATTATAGCTCATACTCACAAGGGCAAGGGCGTATCGTTCATGGAAGATAATGCTGGCTGGCATGGCAAGGCGCCAAGCGATGAGGAACTAGCTGCTGCGATAGAAGAGCTTGGAGGTGACAACTAATGGCAGATAAGATTGCAACTAGGGCTGCATACGGAGAATTCCTGGTGGAAAAGGGCAGAGAACGCGAGGATCTTATCGTTATGGATGCAGACCTGTCAGGTTCGACAAAGACTAAGGGGTTTGCAAAGGCTTATCCTGAAAGATTCGTAAACTGCGGCATTGCTGAACAGGATTTGATGGCTGAGGCAGCTGGAATTGCTCTTTCGGGGCACGTTGTGTGTGCTAGTACATTCGCTATGTTCGCTGCAGGTAGGGCATATGAAATTATAAGAAATTCAATTGGATATACAAATGCAAATGTTAAGGTGTGCGCAACTCACGCAGGTATTACAGTTGGAGAAGATGGTGCGAGCCATCAGACTTTCGAAGATATTGCGCTCATGAGGGAGATTCCGGGCATGCTCGTTGTAAACCCCGCTGATGCTGTAAGTGCTAAGAAGCTTTTAAATGAAGTGGTTGATACAGATGGTCCTGCGTACGTTAGACTGGGCAGATCTGGAGTGCCAGTGATTTATGATGAGAGTTCTGACATCAAGATTGGGAAGGCGAATGTAATTCGGGAAGGCAGTGATGTGACAATCATCGCAACTGGAATCATGGTAGCAGACGCGCTTGAAGCGGCTGAAGAGCTTGCAAATGAAGGTGTCTATGCTCGTGTAATCGACATGCATACTATTAAGCCAATTGATGAGACGGCGATTATAAACGCAGCTAGAGAGAATGGTCCGATTGTAACCGCAGAAGAACACTCGGTTATCGGCGGACTCGGCAGTGCGGTGGCAGAGGTCGTGGTTAAGAATAAACCAGTGAGAGTTGAGATGGTAGGACAGAAGGATACGTTTGGTGAATCTGGAAAGCCGGCTGAACTCAGAGAAAAGTATGGGCTTACAAAGGCTGATATCGTTAAAGCTGTTAAGAAAGTAATCGCGTAAAGATTAAAAATAATAAAAGAACTTAAAATTATAAAAAAATAGCAACTCTTTTAGTGAATTATTCTTCACACAAGGGTTGCTTTTTCATTTGCAAATACTAGGGTTCAGAGTGGATTTTGTTTTTAGCTAGTAAAAATTTAACAAAATAATATGAAATTAGTACAAACTCAATTTACAATGTGATGAATAAGTGATATAGTATGAATTGTTTTATAACATATGGACTCGAGGGGATTGGGTTCAAGAGCAATTGGCGAAACGTATTATATTAATACCTAATATATATTCGTTACTTGCAATTATATTTTTATTACTTTAGGAGGTTTTTTATGGAAACTGGTGTAAAGAAAGGTAGACCGTTTGGCTTCTATGTATGCTCCATGGGCTATACATTTGAGAGACTTTCGTTCTACACAGTAAAGTACATTTTGGCAATGTGGGTTGCTGCAGATGTACTAAGTGGTGGTCTAGGCATGGGCCAGGTTAAGGCTACTGCTATTTCCGCAGGATTCGTAGCTTGGACATATATCACACCTATGTTCGGTGGATATATCGCTGACCGTTGGGTTAAGCCTAGATGGTGCGTGCTTATCGGTATGCTTCTGATGGGTGTTGGCTACATGATTGCATGGAAGGCAACATCACTTACTCTCGTATACGTGATGTTCGTATTCGTAGCTGTTGGTACAGGACTCTTCAAGGGTAACCTATCCGGAATCACAGGTCAGCTATTCAACAGCGCTGAGCAGCTTGACTCTGCATTCTCTATTCAGTACACGTTCGTTAACATCGGTTCGTTCATCGGAATAACATTCATTGCTCCGCTTGCAACAACAGGTATGTTCGGTGTTCACGTAACTTACAGAACGATATTCTTGATTACAGGTATCTTCCTATTCATCGATGCTATTTGGTTCTTCGTAGTTGGAGGCAAGGCTCTCGGTGAAGCTGGTATGTCACCATTCAAGAAGGACCAGAGAGAGTTCGTATCTGCTGAGAAGAAGGAGAGCGAAGAGTCTGCTCCTCTAACAGCAGGAGATAAGAAGAGAGTTGCAGCTGTACTTCTCGTAATCGTATTCTCGATGGTATTCTGGATGCTATGGTACCTCGCTTACTTCCCAGCATACTTCAGATTTGGTTACGGAGACGGAGCTGAGTATCTAAACAAGGCTAACTGGGTAATTGGTAACTTCAAGATTCCTACATCTTGGTTTGACTCTGTAAACGCTCTAACTTGTGTAGTTCTTGGACCAGTTCTCGCTGGTGTATGGTTAAAGCTTGCTAAGAGACCTCAGGGAGACCTCAGCATGTACAAGAAGACTGGTCTAGGATGCGGACTTCTAGGACTTGCATACTTCGTAATGGTATTCGCTGACAAACTCGCTGGAGACCATGGTCAGGTTTCTGTACTATGGGTTGGTCTAGTTTGTATAATGATGTCAGTTGGAGAGATGGTATTCTCACCACTCGGAAACTCATTCATTAACAAGCTAGCTCCTGCTAAGCTTCTAGGACTTCTTCTAGGAACATGGCCAGTAGCTGTATTTATTTCACAGTTCATCTACCCTAAGATCTATGCTTGGACTTTAACACAGAACTTCGGTTTTGCTTACGGTCTACTCGGTGGAATCGTAATCGTATTCGGTGTAGTTCTATGGATCCTCAGCGGTAAGCTTGATTCTTGGGCTGAACAGGAATAATTATATAATACTGATTTACAGTCTAAATCGTATATATTAGAATTAAAGCGAAGGGCATGCCCTTCGCTTTTTCACATCTCTCTAATATAGAATTTACGAAAGCAGGTGCGTTATGGAACTAAGGAGAGGAAAGAATATTGCTTTTACTGTAATATGCGGCATGTTCCTGTTGATAGTCAGAATGGTTTTGAATATTTCATATTCTTTTATGGTTCCGTACAAGGTTCAGATTACACTTGGTGTATTTTTCTTAATCTATGGACTTGCGTTAGAATTTTGGGAGATAAAGAATGAGCTACCGCTGTTCTGGGGCGCTGGAAGCTCGATATTTAATATCGGGGTGATCAATAGCTCGATGGTTGTAGGAGCAAGCATCTTCTTCTTTGCAAGTAATGGAGTCCATGGCATATGTGCATTTGGAATTGAAATAGCTCTATATGCGTTGATATCCATATTCGAATGGAAATAATATATTGTACAGAATAAATACAAATATAATAGCGATAATAATAGAACTTACAATTGACATATGATATTAAAGTGATATCATAAAGATACAAAGAAGCGCTTCAGACGATTTATAAAACCTTTAAGCATAGGTTTTTACACATTAAATCTTCTAAGGAGGTTATCGCTATGAAAAACATCAAGAGAGTTGGATATTTAATTGTAGTAGGACTTGCTGTATTGTTAATCATCGCTGCCACGGGAGGAAACGACCTACCGATGATACTATCTTTTGGCGTAGGGACAATTCTTGCACTTATAGGCATCGCTCTCGCTATCAGGGAAACTAAGACCGATAAGCCTATGTTCTACTCGTATGGTAAGAATTGGTTTGGCGGGTATCTTAACAACAGTGCGTTTATACTGGGCATAGCTGTAGGATTTTTCGCAACGAAAGTTATATATGGAATTACAGCACTCGGTATAATTGCTGTGCTATATGCAATAATTATTGTTGCTCTTAAAAATAAAAGATCAGAGGCTATGTAAATGCTATTTGTTAAAAGTTAATGCGAAAGCTCACCTTGCAGAAGGTGAGTTTTTTATTATTTGCAGAAATTATGTGCGTTGCACTCGTTTGTATAAATATACTATTATACTAAAATAAATACAAAAAATTGTTGATTTACAGATAAAATGGTGTTATTATATTCATATCGTTAAATGATTATAGAAAGTAAGGAATCAAAATGGATGCTTATATCACAGGTTTTCTAGTTTCATGTAAGGGAATCCCCGCAACAGTATTTGTAAGTGTATTATCAGTTGCCATAGGATCGGTAGTCGGACTGCTGATTGCTCTCATGAGAACATCAAAGAATAGATTTTTAAGTGGAATCTCAAAGCTATATGTCGATATAGTCAGAGGTACTCCTATGCTCGTGCAGGCACTCATATTTGCCTATGGAATACCGGAGTTCATACAAACACATCTGTTTTACTTCAAATGGGCAAACCTAATCATACCTGCTATAATCGTTTGTGGGCTTAATAGTGCAGCATATATGTCTGAGGTAATTCGCAGCGGAATCCAGGCTGTGGATAAAGGACAAATGGAAGCAGCGAGGTCGCTCGGTATGAGTAAGACTATGGCTATGAGACTTATAATCATTCCGCAGGCTGTTAAGATTATACTTCCAGCGGTTGGAAATGAATTTGTAACACTTATCAAGGAGACATCTGTTCTGAGTTATGTAGGAGTACATGAGATTTTGCGTAAGGGTACACTGCTTAGTGCAGCAACATTTGAAGCATTTCCGGCATACATAGGCGTAGCATTAGCTTATCTGCTACTAACACTGCCTCTTTCTAAGCTAATCGCTGTTCTTGAGCGACGTGGCAAGGGGAGTGAGAAGAAGATAGGGGAAGAGAAAAACAAACCAGTGCTCGAGGGAGGAGCAGCATAATGATAGAGATTAAGAAGCTATATAAATCATATGGAGATAATGAAGTGCTTAAGGGCATCGATCAGACAGTAAGCGAGGCGGAGGTGCTCTGCATAGTAGGACCTTCAGGCTCTGGAAAATCCACGATGCTTAGATGCATCAATTTACTTGAAGTTCCTACATCCGGAGAAGTATACATCGATGGGGAACTAGTGACGAGCCAGAATATCAATGAAATCAGAACTAAGATGGGGATGGTGTTTCAGAACTTCAACCTCTTCCCGCATATGACAGTACTCGAGAACGTAACCTGTGCACCTATCAACGTTAAAGGTGTGAGCAAGGCTGATGCTGAAGCAAAAGCCATGGAGCTTCTTACGCGAGTTGGTCTTGATAACAAAGCTAATGCCTATCCACGTTCGCTATCAGGAGGTCAGCAGCAACGTGTTGCGATAGCTAGAGCTCTAGCTATGGATCCTGAGATAATGCTCTTTGACGAGCCTACATCTGCACTTGATCCTGAGATGGTGGGAGAGGTTCTAGATGTAATGAAGGACTTAGCCAAGGAAGGGTTGGCGATGATTGTGGTCACTCACGAGATGGGGTTTGCCAAGGAGGTAGCTGATAAGGTCATATTCATGGATGAGGGCGTTATCGTCGAGCAGGGAACACCCGAAGAGGTTCTCGTAAATCCGTCAGAGGAGAGAACGAAGAACTTCCTATCCAAGGTTTTAAGTTAATATTACGCAATTAAGCTGATACATAAAAGCTATAGTGGTTGTTAAATGCTGATATGTAGTGGCTCTCAAAGTACGCACAACAATATTTTGCGCTATTCAGTTTTTATGTGAAGATTTGCGATTGAATTTGTTGAAAAATGGCACGGTATAGTGACTCTGTACCGTGCTTTTGTAGTGCCTTTTGTTTATTTTTCAGCGTTTTTGGTGTATAATACTACAATCTGTTGGTGTATCTAGGAGGTCATATGATCGAATTTAAGAATGTTACTAAACATTATGGCAACAACGTAGGACTAGAGAACGCAACTGTTCGCATTGAGAAAGGCGATTTCGTCTTCCTCGTTGGACCGAGTGGTGCGGGTAAGACAACCTTTGTAAGGCTGATACTTAATGAAATTAGCACAGATAAGGGAACCATTGTAGTTGCCGGTAAGGATATAACAAGACTGTCCAGAAGGGAGATCCCAGAACTGAGGCAGAAGATTGGAATGGTGTTCCAGGATTTCAGACTTCTTGAAAAGAAGACTGTGTATGAAAATGTCGCTTTCGCTATGGAAGTAGTACATGCTAAGCGCAAGGATATCAGGAGACAGGTCCCATACGTGCTTGACCTAGTCGGCATTCTCGATAAGCAGGACAGATATCCTAATGAGCTCAGTGCTGGTGAGCAGCAGCGTGTCGGTATCGCTAGAGCGATTGTCAATAATCCGAGAGTCCTTATCGCCGACGAGCCAACTGGAAATCTTGACCCTATTACGGCCATGGAAATTATGGAAATCCTGGATAAGATTAATCTTCGTGGCACCACAATCCTCATGGTTACACATGCGAAGGACATCGTTGACCAGATGAATAAGCGTGTAGTAGCGATTGAAGATGGTCATATTGTCCGTGATGAGCAGGGGCAATATGGATTCTATAACGAAGAAGAATACTACGATTACGATGAGGGGGTAGATAAATATGTTTTCTAGAGCAAAGTACACTCTCAAGCAGTCGGTTTCGCAGATTGGTCGTAACAAGGGTATGAACATCACTGCCGTACTTGCTATTTCGGCGATGATGCTTATCCTCGGATTATTCTTCGTAGCATTTGTAAACGTTGACCTTTTCGCCAATGTTATCAAACAGGATTACAATATCGTTGAGGTCTTCTTAAACGATAACAATACAGATGCTGTAAATAATGATATCGGGAGCAAACTTAAGTCCACAGAAGGTGTGGACAAGGTTGAGTTCAGATCTAAGGCAGATGCGATAAAGATCATGAAGAAACGCTGGGGAGATAACGGTTATCTTCTCGATAGCCTTGCGGATAACCCGCTACCTAACTCATATCTCGTGTATGTTAAGGATAAGTCGGTAGCAGATAAGCTTTCCAAGAGTGCAACATCCATTTCTGGTGTTGAAGATATTAAGTACTATCAGGATACAGTCGAGAAGCTGCAGAGGATAACGAATTTCATTCAGACAGCGTCGATTATCACCATGATTTTCCTTATAATCGTATCGGTTATCATCGTTGCTAATACCATTAAGCTTACTGTATTTGCACGTTCTAAGGAGATAAGCATAATGAAATACCTTGGAGCGACGGACTGGTTCGTAAGAGGACCATTCTTGTTTGAGGGGATTATTCTCGGATTTGTGTCGGCGACGATTTCAACTGCTTTAATGTTTGTTATATATTCGAGACTCATCGGGGTAGTTGGACCTGATATCATGAGGATGTTATCAGTGCCGGTAGTTCCAACAGGATACCTGATTCCTAACGTAATGCTCATATTCATTGCGCTAGGAGTAGGAGTAGGTACCTGCGGCAGTATAATCTCGATAAGAAGGTTCTTAGATAGATAAGGAGGAGACGAATGACTAGGGTGAATAAAACAAAGTGTGTAGTGGTTTCACTGCTCGCCTTAACTATGGTTGTGTCGACATTTGTAACATCTGTGCCGTCATATGCAACTAGCGCTACTCAGAAGAAGAAGGAAGCGGCAGCTGCAGGAGCAAAGTCTGCGGAGTTTAGCGCTAAAGTTGGTGAAGCGACTAAGAAGGTTGAAGAACTAGAAGCTAATATTAATAATGCACAAGCGGAGATCAATGCGACACAGGCAAAGCTCGAGGCAAAGAAGGCTGCTGTAAGCAAGCAGACTGAAGCTCTAAATTCAAGGCTTAGAGCTATGTATAAGACGGGTACAGCGGGCTTTATCAATGTAATCTTGAGTTCAGGCAATGTTAGCGAACTGATAACAAACGTTAGTATGGTGCAGAGAGTGCTCTCTAGTGACAAGAAGCTTCTCAGCACACTACAGAAGGACTATAAAGAAATCGAGTTTCTTCAGGATCAGCAGATTAAACAGGAAAAGATTCTGGAGAAGAATAAAAAGGAAGTCGAAGCAACTCGTGAGAAGTACAAGGGGCTTGCGGATGAATATTCTAAGCAGCAGGACCAGCTAAACGCCGAGGGTGATAAGCTAGCAGCAGAGGCAGCAGCAGCTCAGGCAGCAGCAGAGGAAAAGCTTAGAAGGCAGCAGGCAGCGCAGGCTCAGAGTCAGTCTTCTTCGAGTAGCTCGAGTAGCTCGAGCAGTTCAAGTAGCTCAAGCTCAAGTTCGAGCAGCTCAAGTAGCTCAAGCTCAAGCCGTCCAAGTGCACCAACTACTTCAAGCGGATATCAGTGGCCAGTAAGCGGTGGAACTATAACTTCTCCTTTCGGATGGAGAGTTCATCCAATATTCAAGACAAAGAAGTATCACGATGGTGTAGATGTATCAGGTCTCCCAAAGGGTACACCTATCAGAGCTATCGCTAACGGTTACGTTACCAAGGCATCATACTATGGTGGTTACGGTAACTGCGTTATGATTTCAATCGGAAACGGATACACCACCCTATACGGACATATGAGTGGATTTGCGGTTTCTAATGGTCAGTATGTAACTAAAGGGCAAGTTGTTGGATATATTGGAAGTACGGGTTGGTCAACAGGTCCGCATCTTCATTTCAGTTTAATCAAGAACGGTACGTATATTAACCCAATGAGTTTATTCTAATTATATGAATATAGATATTTTTAAAAGCACTCCAGTGCTGAATGAATTATTAAGAAAAAGAGGGATAGAGGGAGATGCGGAGCTCGAAGAGTTCCTTTCTCCAAGTCCTAAGCTTGCATATGATCCATTCCTGCTAGCAAACATGCATGCGGGAGTGGATTTGTTGTTAGATGCTATATACAGCGGATCTAAAATAGTTATATATGGTGATTATGACTGTGATGGCGTAACTTCGACAGCTCTTCTGATGAAGGTTATCGGCTCTCTCACAGACAATGTGACTTACTATATACCTTCCAGACTTGATGAGGGCTATGGACTTAATAAGTCAGCCATAGACCAGATATATCAAGACGAAGGCGAGGTTATCGTCACAGTTGACTGTGGGTCTGTGTCAGCCGAAGAGGTTGCGTATGCGAATAGCCTTGGCATCGAGACTATTGTGACTGATCACCATACTATAAAAGATGTGATTGCGCCAGGAATCGTCATCAATCCCAAGGCGCCAGAAGATACTTATCCCTTTAAGGGTCTTGCAGGGGTAGGGGTAGCATATAAACTTGCATTAGCGCTTAGTCGTAACTGTGAAATCCCTCGTAGCCTTATTACAGAAGTGCTCGAACTCGTTGCGGTTGGAACTATCGGAGATGTAATGCCGCTAGTGGATGAGAACCGTTCGCTTGTAAAGTATGGTCTCAGACTCATGAGACTTGGATTTAAGAACAAGGGATTAAGAAGGCTCGCAGAACTATCAGGTGTTGATTACAACAATATTACTTCTACGAACGTTGCTTTTTCGTTAGTTCCTAGGATTAATGCTGCTGGCAGACTTGGTGATGCCTCGCTTGGAGTTAGAGCATTGCTATCCGATGACGATGATGAAGTAGAGCGTCTATGCACAAAGCTTATGGAGACAAATACGAAGCGACGTGAGCTACAGCAGGAAGCTTTTGAAAACTGCATAAGTCTTGCGGATGATGAACTCGAAAAGGGTGATTTCATAATGATTGAGGCCGACCATGCTCACGAGGGAATCCTGGGAATTGTAGCTGGAAATCTCAAAGAGCGCTACAATAGACCAGTTGTTATTGTGTCACCAAACGATGGGCTCCTCAAAGGGACTGGTAGATCTATCGAGGGAATAGACTTGTATTCTCTGCTGAATCGCCATTCAGAGTATTTTGTGAAGTTCGGTGGTCATAAGGCTGCTTGCGGATTCACGATGGAGACTGAGAATCTTGAAAAGCTTAGGGCTTCGTTAAAAGAAGATGTGGCGGGACTACTTGCGGATAATGAAAAGTTATTTGACAGGACGATAGAGGCGGATATGGATATAATAGTTCCGGATACAAGTATAGAGCTTGCGCGAGCGCTAGAGCTTTTTGCCCCGTTCGGAGCAGGAAATCCAGAACCAGTGTTCAGATTCGAGAAGGTGCAGGTTGTAGATTGGAAATTCCTATCGGATAATAAACATGCGAGATTTTCTGTGATGCAGCACGGAAGTGCCATTCAGTGCATAATGTTCAACAAAGCGATGGACGTGTATAGCCTGATTGCTAGCAATAAACCTCTGACAGTTTACGGAGTGATGGACATAAATAGGTGGAAGGACAGAGAGAATGTTCAAATCAGAGTCCTCGATGTTGAGGAGGCATAGAACATTATTAATCGCATTTGCCGCAGGGTTTGGAACTGCGGTAGTTTGCGCTGTGATTTTCATGCATATTGTGCTTGGAGGGAGACTGATATCTCAGTACAAACTCGACCAATATGAGGCCCTAGATGATGAGTTCGGCAAGTACTATGACATTCAGAAAATAATCAATAACAAGGCATACTACAAGCAAGACACTGACGAAGTCGATAAAGCTGTAGCTCTTGGCATGCTAAAGACACTGGATGATAAATACGCCGAATATATGACGGAGAAAGAGTACGAGGCATTTGAACGCAGGTATTTAACATCGTATTCTGGCGTCGGAGTAGCTCTTAAGCTTGATGAAAATGATAAAATCGTGGTTAATAGGGTACTATCTGGAAGCGATGCAGAACAATCAGGGATTCTAGCGGGGGACGAACTCCTTAAAATTAATGGCAAGAATGTAAAGAGTCTAAACGATGCAGCCGAGCTAATGGAAGGCGGCGGAGACAATGATGTCGAATTTACTATCTCGCGAGGGGGAGTCGTTAAGAAGTACAAGCTCACTCGTTCTAAAGTTGAAGATGATGGTGTGACATATGAGGTGAAGGATTCATCAAAACACATAGGATATATACGCATCAGTACATTTAGAAAGGGAACTTCAAAATCATTCAAAAACGCTATAGAGATGCTTAAAACCGAGGATTGCAATAAGATCATCGTTGATATACGCGGCAATACCGGAGGGGTAGTCGAAGAAGCATTTGGCTCAGCAGACGAGGTTCTTAAAAAAGCGAAGCTTGGCAAGATAGTTTCCAAGAAAAAGACCAAGAAATACACTTCAGATGACAGTTCGGCTGATGTAAAGCTTGTAGTCCTTGTAGATCAGGATACAGCAAGTGCGGCGGAGATATTTGCGGCTGCACTAAAAGCAAACGATGTGAAAATAATTGGAACTAAGACGTACGGAAAAGGTGTAATACAGACGATTTTTAAGCTTAAGGGTGGATCTGTGGTGAAACTGACGACTGCAGAGTATATCGATCCAAATGGCAAAAGGATAAATGAAAAGGGCGTAACGCCTAATGTGGAAGCAAAGTCTGGAGACGTAGCAATTCAAGAAGCGATGAAGCTGCTTGAGAGCAAGTAGGGGGCTCGCAATGTATTTATTATATACAAATGAATACAAGAGGAATTCTGCGCATAGTAGAGAGCTACTTGCAAGGAGCATTAGAAAGCTTATCGAGAGTGATAGTAGCATAGATATTGCCCCTGAATTAGCTGCACTTACAGGTGAAGAGCTACGAAGGTATATAGCAGATAATATCGAGTTCAACAAAAATGGAAAGCCTCATATCGCTGGGATTCCAGATTATTCGATCTCTCATAGCGAGAATACTTGGGCAATCATTTTTTCAGATGCACCATGCGGCCTCGATATACAGTATAATAAAAAAGCGAAGCTCGAGAAGATTGCTGTAAAGTTATATCAGGAAGATGAGCAGGAGAGTGTAAATAAACTAGGAATAGATGAGTTCTTCCGCATATGGTCAAGGAGAGAGGCACTTATCAAAGCTGCCGGAAGCTCTGTCTTCTACGATGCTCCTAGCACAATGGGGGAAAGCACTATATATGAAGGCGCTATGTGGCGCATCTATGATGTATCGCTAGGCGCTGAGATAAGTAGTGCTGATAATGCGGGAGCTACATCTAGCGATGGATCATGCAGGAGAGAGAGATGGCTTTACGCAGCAACTGCGGTAAGAGATGATTCTGCATTTGGAGGAACTAATAATCTGCAGGTATCTACGCTTGATTAATAAACATGGGTAATATTAGCGCCGAAGGTATGTGGCAGCAAGGAGCCTCCCGCAAAATATATTACCGATAGGAGTATATGAGGATATGAGCAAGAAACGTGGCGTCGGTGACGAGGCTATGAGATACCTATCGCACCGCATGAGGACTGAGCAGGAGATGCGTCAGCACCTCAAGGAGAAGGAATATGAGGACTCCGAGATAGAGGGCGCAATTGATGACCTCAAGGCTCACCACTACATAGATGATTATGAATACGCGCTTGCTTTCTACAGGAATTCCTTCGAGAAGCTAAGGGGAGGTATGAGAGCCAAACGTGAACTCGAGCAGAAGGGCGTCGATGCTCTAACTGCAGAAAATGCCTTAGAAGATTATAAGTACGAAGCGGGTGTAGATGAGCTTGCAAATGCCAGGCGGATAGCAATAGAGAGCATATACGGCTTTGAAGCGACGAGAGGGTACGAGAACTCGGTAGAAGCCGTGCTACAGAGTGCATCAGATAGCGAAGAAGCGGAATATCTGGATGAACGCAAGATAGCATCTATGGCTAGAAAGCTAGAGAACAGAGGATATACCAGCGGTGTTATCTATAAGATAATCTCCGAGATGCGCAGCTGGAAGATCAAAGCATAAAGGTAAAGCAATAAATATATGAATACTATTATGATATTGTTATTAATTATGTGTCTAGGGTCGATGCTCATGAGCATCCTCGTTCTGATGCGCACGAAAGGCAATGAGGAGCGAATGGATACGTATTTTAAGGCGTACGGCGATGCTATTGCCAAGAGTCAGATGACGATGTCCGAGCATCAGGATTTGAGGCTCAAAGAGCTAAATGACAGCATGGCGAGGCTTCGTGCTGAGAATAACACGCAGATCGAGAATATACGCCATACGGTCGATGAGAAACTGCAGACGACTTTGGATACAAGGCTCACAAAGTCATTTGGATTAGTGAACGCGAGACTAGAGCAAGTGTACCGGGGACTCGGCGAGATGCAGTCAGTCGCACAGGGAGTTGGTGATCTCAGAAAGATACTGTCTAATGTAAAGACTCGCGGTATACTCGGTGAAGTGCAGCTTGGGTCTATTCTCGAGCAGATGCTTCCGCCTAGTCACTACGTTAAGAATGCTAGGCTTAAGGAGAACAGCAGGGAGAATGTCGAGTTTGCGATTAGACTTCCTGGAACGGACGATCACGATGTGTTCCTCCCTATCGATGCGAAGTTCCCTGGAGATGCTTATAACGCACTGCTTGAAGCATATGACCTAGGGGAGAAAGAGGCGATTAGCGAGGCGAAGAAGAAGCTCGTTAATAGAATCGAGAGTGAAGCCAAAGACATCAACTCGAAGTATATCAATCCACCGATTACGACGGATTTTGCAATACTATTCCTTCCGTTCGAAGGACTGTATTCTGAAGCGATTAATGCTGGACTCATCGAACCACTGCAGAGGAAGTACAAGGTAACCATTGCCGGACCGACCACGATGGCAGCGCTTCTTAATAGTTTACAGATGGGCTTCAACACTTTAGCGATAGAGAAGAAGAGCAGTGAAGTGTGGGAGCTACTGCACGCTGTACAGAAGGAATTTGAGAGATTTGAGGTGGTTCTAGCCAAGTCACAAGGGCACTTAAAGCAAGCTAGTGATGATATCGATGAGCTGGCAGGCGTACGCATGCGCCAGATGAAGAGAGCGCTGCAGAGAGTAAATAATATTGAAGGCGAAGAGGAATAAGTATGAAAATATACGCCATTGCGGATCTTCATCTTTCCTTTGATGAGAGAATAGATAAGCCGATGGACGTCTTTGGACCTGGCTGGGGAGACCATGCAGAGCGAGTTAAAGCTGCTTGGACCGAGCTGGTTACAGACGATGATATTGTAATAATTGCAGGAGATATATCGTGGGGCCTGAAGCTAGACGAGGCTATGGCTGACCTGGACTGGATTCATGAGCTGCCTGGTCAGAAGGTGCTGCTGCGCGGAAACCATGACCTCTGGTGGTGCAGGATTCAGCACCTTAGGACACTCTACGACGATATGCATTTTCTGCAAAATGATTGTTACTATGTAGAGGCATTAGACCTTGCGATTTGTGGCTCACGCGGCTGGCCGACACCTGACGCTACTACGTATACAGAGCATGATGAAAAGATGTATTTGCGTGAGCAAGGCAGACTTAGAAATAGCCTCGTAGATGCGAAGATAAAGGGCGCATCAGAAATTATCATGGCGATGCACTATCCGCCGGCTAAGGTGGAAGAGACGGAATTTACCAGGATTATGCAGGAATACGGTGTTACGCAGTGCGTCTATGGTCACCTTCACGGCATGGTCGCGTGGAACAATGGTATCAAGGGCGAGCATGGTGGTATAGACTATAAACTCGTTTCACTAGACTACCTCGGTGCGAAACCAAAGCTAATTTATGATAGTGAACAGGAAAAGTAACGATAAATTAAAAAAGAGGGCATTTATAAGTGAAATATGCATTTATCATTAATCCGATTGCTGGAAATGGCAAGAAGGCGGACAAGCTGTGCAAAGAAATCAGTGCAGCGGCGCTAGATTCGGAATTCGACATTGAGCTACATTATACGACCGGACCAGGTTCTGCGACGCACATCGCAGATAAGGTTGCGGCTTCTGCAGAGCGAGACGGCGAAGAAGTGCGAATCTATGCCTGCGGTGGGGATGGCACTGTGAATGAAGTTGCAAATGGTGTATACGGCCATGCAAATGCAGCACTCGGAGTTATCCCGATTGGCAGTGGAAATGACCTTATCCGTAACTTCGGGGGCCCTAAAGCCACGGATTATAAAGATCTCATGTCCCAGCTTTTGGCTGAGGAAGAAGTAATTGATGTTATGTCGTACTCATACAAGAGAGACGGAGAGAGCTATAACAGAATCGGACTCAATGCGTTTAATATCGGTTTTGACGGGAACGTTGCGATATTGGCGACTTATTTTAATAAAAAGACTTTTATCGGTGGATCGTTATCGTACGGACTGTCGATTTTTCTAAACCTCATCGAGAAGTCGGGACAGAATCTACAGGTTAATATAGATGGACAGCAGCTATTTAAGGGGCCGCTGATGATGTGCACTATTGGAAACGGTAGGTTTTGTGGTGGCGGAATTGAGAGCAGCCCAAAGGCGAAGCTCGATGATGGACTTCTAGATGTGCTTGTCGTGCATAGGATCCCAAGGCGTACTGTGCTTAAGGTTCTACCTAAATTCTCAAAAGGAAAGCTTGATGAGATAAAGGGAATAGAGAAGATTACTGAGTTTAAGCAGGGAAGAAAGATCGATATTATCCCCAGAAGTGGACACATGAAGTTTGTCGTAGATGGCGAGATAACGGAAACTGACGAGCTTGCGATAGAGGTTAAGGATAGGGCTATGCGGGTGCTAGTGCCGTATCTTCAGGTTTAGCTGAGGTTTTAAGGAACTGATTGAGCGTATCGATGCGAGGCACATCAGTAAAGAAAAATCTTGATTGGAGATTAGAGATGAAAGCTTGGGATAATCTCAGGAAGAGTTTTAAAATAGCGATTTTGACGGTGCTGTGCATAACCATGGTCTTCAGCACCGGTTTGCTTTACATGATTTCATATGGTGCTAGCGATAAAAGCTCATCTAAATCATCGAAGCAAACAGAATCAGCTAAGACGTCAAGCGTGACAAATAAGGTTCAGGCACCTGAGATAAATGCAAAGAGTGCGGTTTTATACAGCGAGAATACGAATACTGTGGTGTTCTCGAAGAATAAGAATGAACGCGTAGCTCCATTTAGCACTACGAAGCTGATGACAGCGCTGCTAGTCGTTAAGCACATAAAAAATCTTGATCAGAAAGTCACGATATCGAAGGAGGCTGCAGCTCTTGGTGGTTCTTCGATGGAGCTCAAAGAAGGAGAAGTTGTAACGGTTAGGCAGCTTCTGTATGGACTGATGATTTTGTCGGGGAACGATGCCGCGTATAGCCTCGCAGAGGTCGTATCGAATGGCAATGTCGATGAATTCGTTAAGATGATGAATGACGAAGCAAAGGCTTTAGGCTGTAAGGATACTAATTTTGTAAATCCGAACGGAATGAAAGAAGAAAATCATTATACTACAGCTAGCGATTATATGAAGATTGCTAGGGCGGCGCTTAAGAACAAACAGGTCTATAAATTTGCAAGCACCAAGAAATACGAGATGGGAGCGACCAACCTAAACGAAGCGCGCGTCATGAAATCTCATACTGACTTGATTAATACAAAGGGGTCCGGTGTAGTTGCTGGCAAAACTGGTTTCTGGAACGGTGAAGCTTCGATCGTGCTCGCTTATGATAAGAAAGATCTGAAGATGGTACTCGTGCTGTTCGGTGATGATAAGGAAAATCGTCCGAAGGATGCAAAAGCGATTTTTGAATATGCATACAAATATTTAAGGGTTAATAAGCCTGTCGCAAAAGGAAAAAAGGTCACAAAAATTCTAGTTCGCGGTGGCAAGAACACCATAGTCGATGCTTATGCAAGTGAGACGGCTTACGCGTATACCGAGAAGGGCGATCGTGCAAAGATAACTGTAAAAATAAAGCGTGATTGGTCCGTCAAGGCTCCGCTAAGGAAGGGAGACCAGGTGGCGATTGCAAAGGTTTATGTCGATGGCAAGTATGTGTCTGACGCACCGCTCGTAGTGAAGCAGAATGTGAGTAAGGGCTGGATAACATCCGAGGCATATATATCTAATCTAGGTGCTATGATATTAGGTCCAGTTCTAGTTGTTTTAATCGTGATTGCTTGCCTAGTGAAAAGGCGCAGAAAGAAAGCTGCAGTGCCAATTGGGAAGCATGATAAGGGCAGGGATAAGTAGCTAAGCGCATCGTTATATCGCTTGCGACTACTTGCGTACACCATAAGCCTATGCTATAATGACCTTCGCGGTATCCTGCAGAAACTTCCGCCCCCGTCTTGGGCTTAGTTTCTGGTTGAGGCTTTTGACCTTTATTGGTCGTTAGTCTCCAGGATATCATTTGTGGAGAGGTACCCAAGAGGCTGAAGGGACTGGCTTCGAATACCAGCAGGCGGGTAATTCCCGTGCGGGGGTTCAAATCCCCCTCTCTCCGCCATAAAAAATAGGTAGCACTTTATGTGCTACCTATTTTTATATGCGAGAAAGATTTCGACCCCGCTGGGGGTTCTGAGGATGTTGGACAGTCCGAATTGGTAAGGCGAAAAGCATTGAAAACAGGACTATCTCAAAAAATACTAATGCAGACATAACTAATAAGTTGATATGGAGGATTTTTACAGTGGTTTGTATTATAATAAGAAATATAAAACTACTGTAAAGGAGATAAACTATGACACTTAGCTATAAACCCTTAGTAGATACTTATCTTGAGCTAGGAACATTTTTAGCTAGAAAATTTGATTCTGTTGATGCTATTCCTAATAGCGGTTACATTGTATTATGATAGCGATAACCATAATTATGGCCATTAACATAGTGGCATTGTTGTTTGTGCCTTTATCACCTTTGGTTTTTTTATCAACATTGTTAATGGCAAAGAAATATAAAAAAAATGACTATGGTGATTTGTTGTCAAAGAAAAATCGTATCGTGAGCTTCGTGGTAACAGTTGCAATAGGAGGAGCATGTGTGGTGTTGGCATACATACTGCCGTATCATGAATATTATCCCAACATTATTAGAAGATTGTGTGAAACAATTGGAACAATAAATATTTATTTCGCAATAAATATATTTATTACAAAGAAATCGGTGAGAAGATATTAGTAGGCATGAATTATGGGAAGTAAGTACAGGTATGTTCTATCAATACTACAAATAGTAGTTGGAATACTTGCCGCAATGGTTTTTATTAAAACTATTGCATATGGAGGCAAAGTGGAATTGAAACTAATATCGCTAATGGCAATGATATTAGGTGTAGCAAATGGAGTTCGAGGTATACGTGAAATAAATAAACATTGATAACAATGATTATTGCAACTCATGATGATAGACTATCCTAATCATGCAATAAGATAATTTCAATGTAAATATAACGAAATATTTATAAATAATTCAAAAGGCTATTTATCTATTAAAGATATTTAGCTTTTTGTATTTTATAAAATTTGAAAGGAGAATTAAAAATGAAAGAATTAGAAAAAGTAATGAAACAATAGTGAAGATTAAAAATGAAGATTAGACAGGTGGCTTTTATGAAAACTAAATATATTAATTCGCATCGAAATTAAGAAGTTTTTCCTTTTCTAACCTTTATTGTCAAATTATGCTTATAATAATATAAGACGAGAAATAAAAAAAGCAGCAACAAGGCTGAAATGCTTAACCTCATCACTGCAACTATCGATTTGATAGCTTCCGTAGCTACATTGATTATAGCAATAAGGTATGGTTAAGGCAAGGGGGATAACAATGACTAGCTTTGACGTTTTTTTATTAATAGTATTCACAGTTAGTGTATTAACGGGAGCTGCATGCATGTTTGTACCCAGAAATCCAATACTTGGAATTAGAACCGCTTGGTCTGAGTAACGATGTCACGTGGAAGAAGAGCAATAAATTTCTAGGCATATTACTAGTAATTGTGGGATTGGTATCTATGATTGCATTTTTTACTATATCCAGCGATATGGCTGAAATAGTTTTTCTGGTATTACTGATCGCATCTTTCTTGATTAGTGTAATATATTCCAAGTTTGTTTGTGCAAAAGAAAAAGAAAAGCACTGATATCTAAACTAGCTAAGCCTATTAGATTAACATGTGGCAGGTCTACGCTAACTACCACACAGTTCATAATATCCCATTCGTCGAGATCCTTTTTTATTTCATCGACCATCCAAATGTATGAAGCGTAGTCAACTATTACGGCTCCTATACCATCACCATAATAAACCCATTCAGAAACTTGATTGCTCACGTAAAAGTTCTCCAGTCTGTAAAGGTAAAATCTAATTATATTTTAAATCTTTGACCGTAATTTTATGCATTTTAACTGTATTTATATGCCGCAGACCTTATGCAATAACTTTAATTCCAATCGCTTATAATGTATCATATTAAGTACTTAGGAAGAGCGTTATCGGAGGACGGCACATGTATAGAGAATAAATCGCAGCTATTTCGAATGGAGCAGAAGCTAAGGTTAGACTTCTTAAAGAAAACCCTGGCGGATATATTATCATGTCACTACTCGGAGGAATATACATAGGATTCGGGGTGCTGATTTCGTTTACTCTAGGCGGGCAGCTCCAGGGCGCACCTTATGCTAAGCTCGTCATGGCTATATTCTTTAGCGTAGCTCTCAGCCTTATAATAATAGCTGGGGCAGAGCTCTTTACAGGTAACAACATGATTCTTGCCGTCGGGTATATGAGGCGTAAAGTGACGATTGCCGATGTCCTCAAGATATTTGTCATATGCTGGCTTGGAAACGTTATAGGTTCGGCACTTCTCGCTGGACTGTTCAATTTGACCGGTCTATACATAGATGGTACTCAGGCAGCGGTAGTCGGTGCAGCGGCGGTAAAAATGACCCTTTCGCCTATCGCACTTCTTACGAGAGGTGCGCTTTGCAACTTCCTCGTGTGCCTTGCGGTGTGGTGCAGCTTTAGATGCAAGACCGATGCAGGCAAGCTCATCATGGTATTCTGGTGCATCGTTGCGTTCTTTGCCACTGGATTTGAGCACAGCGTTGCTAATATGACGATTCTTGCTCTTGCACTTATTAATAATGGCGGGAATGAAGCAGTTACTGTCGGTGGATACCTCTATAATCTCGGACTGGTGTCGCTTGGAAATATGATAGGTGGCGTGCTATTTGTAGCAGTTCCGTATATCGTGGCAGCTAAAGAAAAGTCCAAGTAAATTCATGAGGCAACAAGTGAATTCATAAAATGGGATGAAATAAATTAACGTTAATAGAGTAAAAGAGGGGTGGCTAAGCCATCCCTCTTATCGTATTCAAAGTATTTAATTATAAGATTGTGCTACTCTTTATAATAAAGTAGAGCGAATTCCCCGTAAACTGGTTTATACAGCTTGTAGTTGCTTGAGCCTATGAGTTTTCCAGTCTTCTGTTCGAACATCTTCACCTCGTATTCTTCGACGGTATAGACAGCCCTGAAGCCGATATGCTGCACTTTGCTTTTTTCTCCATTTAGGACAATTGGATCAGTTAATTCACTATTAATATCTTGAATAAATAGGCGCTTATATGATAGATTTCCCTCCATCCGGTTGTTTAGTCTATCAAGAGCGTACCAACTCATAAAACCGTTAGTGATAAATTTATCCTTATTTACGCGGTAACCTAGCGTATTGCCTGTTACATATGCACGAAAGGTTACGGTTCTATCTGGTGTAATTGGTAACCCGTCCACAGTGCTCTCGACATCTTTAGACACTCGCTTATATTGGCTATAATGTTTGTATTTTCTTACTAGCGTATTTCTGTAATAAACTCCATGGTACTGTTCAGACTTAGTGTCATATTCGTTTGAATGACCAAGTTTAGTGTTACCATAAATTGAAAGTACAGGCAGAGCTAAAACAATAGCAATCACTATAGCTAATGCTTTTGATTTCTTCATGATTCTACCTCCAGTGCATAAAGTGCACTTTTAATTATAGAGGTGTTAACTGCTTGTAACCTATAATTACCATATAAACTGATCAGTGTAAATGGGGGGGTAGAAAAAACAATTTAATACAAAAAAAGCAGCAATCACTGCTGCTCATTTTTGTACTTCTTTAGCGCTTCAGAAAGCTGGTCCGGACATGATGTATCCTTGAATCCGCATTTTATACCCTCTAGTCTTTCGATTACATCATCGACCGGCATTCCTTTTACTAGACTGGCTATTCCCTGGGTGTTTCCGGCGCATCCACCTATAAATTCAACTGATTTTACTATGCCGTCCTCAATATCAAGATTCAGGAGCTGGGCACAGACACCTTCTGGCTTATATATCATACTTTCTTCCTTTCTTCCTTTCTTTCTCGTCTCAGCTTCAGCCTACGCTTCACTATTAGCTGATAAGCGGCAGCTGTCGCAACGTCTTCTATTACTCTAAAATAATCCTGGGCAGGTTTGGTGTGAGAGATGCTGTCTGCACATGTCGCATCAATCGCAGCCTCAAGTGTACTGCAGTACAGGTCATAAGATTCGGAGATCTCATATCTGAGGCTATTGTCATCGTCGATAGCCGAAATTAGCTCTGCAATCTCTTGCACGTTAAATATCGACTTGAGCGTGACAATTACGAAAAGCCGTGAGATGGCCTCCTTGCCGTACCGACGCTTTACAGGAGGTGGGATGACCCCTAGCTTAACGTAGTTATTGACCATAGTGCTAGTCAGCAGATAGCTATCTCCGTATGTGTCCTGAAAATGAGGATTTATCAGCGATAGCACCTGATCCATATATAGCGATATATCAGGTAGCTCGTCCCAGCGTGGGAGGTGAAGCCTAGTGCTGTCCTGAATCGTTTCTCTCTGTTCCATAAGTTCCTTCCAGTTATACTTTCATATAGGATAGTATCACAGCTCGCCGTGAGCTTCAAATTTCTAATAACTTGTATTTTTCAACCATTTACACATGTATGCCTGCATAAAAATCAAATTAAATATTGCTAAATCGTGCTAAATGGAGTATCATACAGCATATACCTAGATTGTAATACTAAATAATATAGTTTTCAAAACCATTTTATATTTTTTCGCAAATCGTGCTCACTCGGCATGCCGGAACACTACGCTTTAGTGGCTTTTGGTGGACGGTGTTTTTGTAAGGGGCAAGTGACAGTTGGATAAACGGAGGTAATTTTGGAGAATATTAGAGAGATAATGGAAGCTGCTGTTAGCGAGTACGGGGCTAACAAGGCGTTCACACTCAAGCTTGGTGATGGAGAGTATCGTGATATTTCCTACAGCAGATACTATGAGGAGATTAGATGTCTTGGAGAGGCGCTGCTATGTAGAGGCTTCTCGAATACTAGAATCGTCATCATCGGCAAGAATAGCTACAACTGGTATCTCGCCAATATGGCAACTTTGTTAACAGACAACATAACTGTGCCGCTCGACAAAGAGCTAAAGCACGATGAGTTTGAAAGCTCGCTCATTCGTAGTGAAGCAGAGGTTATCTTCTACGATGAGAAGGAGTCGGAGTCCGTCGCTAAAGCAATTTCTAGTGGTAAGACTCGTATTAAGGCTGCGTTTCCGCTATTCAAAGTCTCTGATAAGACTGATATATATGACCTCACAGTAGAAGGTAGGGAACTCATCGATGGAGGCTCTCGCAAGTATGATGATGTTGTAATCAATCCAGATGATATGTCGTTCATGATTTTTACATCTGGAACTACATCCCAGTCTAAGATTGTAATGCTTTCGCAGCGTAATGTTGCTTCTAATGTTGTCAATACTATCGCCTCTGAGCAGATTTATGATACAGATGTCAATATTTCGCTTCTACCATATCACCACACCTTCGGTCTTACATGCCAGATTATCATGTTTGCTGCGGGTGCGTCGACTGTATTCTGTGACGGGCTTAAGTATATCCAGCAGAACTTCAAAGAGTATGGAGTATCCATCTTCGTAGGAGTACCGCTTCTCATCGAGACTATGTATAGCCGTATCCTTAAGAAGGCTGAGAAGGAAGGCCTTTCTGGCAGGCTCAAAACAATGGGGAAGGTCGTAAGGGTTCTTGGAAAGGCACATATAGATATCAGAAGAACTGTGTTTAAGGGAGTTCTCGAGGCGTTCGGTGGAAAGCTTCGCATGGTAATCCTAGGAGCGGCTGCTGCTGATCCAGAGTGCATTAAGGGCTGGAATGACTTCGGCGTTATATGTCTACAGGGTTATGGTCTGACAGAGACCTCGCCGGTGCTCTCTGCAGAGAGACCTGCGTATAGAAGACCTGGTTCCGTAGGAATTCCAATCGAAGGTGTTGGAATGGACATCTACGAGCCTGATGAGAACGGCATCGGAGAGATAATCGCTCGCGGAGAGAACATCATGCTCGGTTACTATGGTAATGAAGAGGCGACGAACGAGTGCATTTACGATGGTTGGTTCCACACAGGAGACCTCGGATATAAGGATAAGGACGGATACTTTTATATCACAGGCCGCAAGAAGAACGTAATCGTACTGATGAATGGAAAGAACGTATTCCCTGAGGAAATCGAGCAGGAGCTAAATGTACTTCCATACAAAGAAGAAGCGATTATCGTCGGTATTCCGAACGCCGAGGATGAGCGTGACCTCGTAGTCACACTTAAGCTCGTTTATAATCCAGAGGAATTTGAGGGCAAGACGCCTGAAGAAATCAACGCGATAGTAAAGGCTGATGTTGAGAAAATCAATGACAAGCTTCCTCCGTACAAGAGAATCAAGAGAGTATACACAACTGATGAACCTATGGAGAAGACAAGTACCCAGAAGGTAAAGAGATTCGTTGAGACTCAGAAGATTATCGATGAGGAGAAGGCTGAAAAGCTACGCAGGGAAGAGGCTAAGTCTGAAGAGGCATAAATAAAAAGAAGGGGGCTCAATCTTAGAAATGCAAGAGATTTAATAATAGCAGCGGGGATATTTGTTGCTATTGTAGGAGTAGCTTTTTTTGCTCCCGAGGCGCTCCCAGGAGCATTAGCATTGATTTAGTTAATGTTAATACTAATGCGGAGGTGGTTATGAATATAAAAAAGAGAGTTGATAACAACATACCATTCAGTCTTCATGATAGTAGAATCATCAAAATCAGCGCAGAAGCAGAGCGTATTACTCTGACGTTTGACAAAGTGTATGAGTATAGTGGCGATAATGAGAAAAGCTATCCTGCTACTATGCTGTTTGAGGGCATTGATTACGAAGAATGCGATGTCATAGTTTTTGATTCTGAGCTTGGATATGGATCATTCACCGGAACAAGATACAGAATGAGAGAATTTATAGATAAATTCCCAAATGGGATTTTTGAGATTATAACGGAGACATACAGCGGGTATGATACGGTTTTTCGAGGATACATATATAAGAATGGTTGTGTCTATGGTTCTGGAATAATAAGCATATGGACAATGGGGGATGTCATATTGAGTGCGAATTATGCAAGCAATAAGAAAGACGACAATATTTAAAAGCTCTCGTATTGACGGCATAAATAATAAGTGAAGCTTATAATTAAAATAATCCGAGGGTGTGAAGCTTTTTTCTATAACTATATAAAGCAGGAGGACATGCGGCATAGCGCTGTCCTCCTGCTTTGTCTTTTGTTTATTGAATTCTTGTATCGCTCAGCTTTAAAGCTGTTCTAGGCATTGATTAGCAGCTCCGCAATCTGCACTGCGTTAGTTGCAGCACCCTTACGAACCTGGTCTCCTGCGCACCATAGGTTGATTCCATTTTCGCATACGAGGTCACGTCTGATGCGTCCAACGAATACGATATCCTGATCGCTTGTATCGATTGGCATTGGGTAGCTAAGTGATTCAGGATCATCTACGAGCTTGCAGCCTTTAGCACCTGCTATAGCCTTTCTTACATCATCCAGATCAAGTCGTTCTTCTGTGATTACATTTGCAGAGATTGAGTGCGAACGTTCAACAGGAACTCTTACGCATGTGCAAGATACCTTTAGCTCAGGAAGGTGAAGGATCTTACGACCTTCGTTCTGAAGTTTCATCTCTTCGGAAGTGTAAAGGTTGTCTCCAAAACCACCAATCTGCGGAATTAGATTAAAAGCGATCTGGTGCTGGAATACCTTTGGCTCTATTGAGCTACTCTCTCCATCTAGTACCTGCTTCGTCTGCTCGAATAATTCAATCGGTCCACCTGCACCAGCTCCGCTCACTGCCTGGTAAGTCGAGGCATAGAGCCCCTTGATAGGGGAGAGCTTATTGATTGCGTTTATAGCAACAAGTGTGATTATAGTCGAGCAGTTTGGGTTCGCAATAATTCCACTATGCTTAAAGGCGTCCTCTGGATTGATCTCGGGAACAACTAGAGGTACGTTATCATCGAGCCTATATGCACTAGAATTATCAATATACGTAGCCCCTGAAGCCTTAATTGCATCGGTAAATCTAATTGAAATATCGTTCTCTGCAGCACCGAGCACGAAGTCTAGTCCTGCAAATGCGTCATCAGTTGCCTCCTGAATCACAACTGTTCCGTACTTCTCAGTTTGAACTTCCTTGCCAGCACTTCTCTTGCTAGCGAGTAGTCTGAGCTCTGACAGAGGGAAGTCTTTCTCTTGAAGTACCTTTAGCATCTCTTGTCCAACGGCACCAGTAGCACCGAGTATTCCTAATCTGTATTCTTTCATATCTTATCTACTGGAATCTGACCGATCCCAAACCCCTTTCTTGCTACTTTGCAAAGCTTTCGTATAGCACGCGAATCGCTTTTTCAAAATCTTCGTTAAATACGCCGATCATAATATTGATTTCATCCGCACACTGCTCGATGATACGAATGTTAATCTTGTTAACACCTAGCGCCCCGAATAGCTTGCCGGAAATTCCTGTCTTGTATGCCATCTGTCTGCCGACGATAGCAATCATGCTGATACCCTGGTCAATCTCGGCATCGATTCCACATTCCTTCTTGATAGCCGCTAGCACATCATACTTGCACTGCTCGAGCTTGGATGACGGAGTGATGATTGAGAAGCTGTCAACACCGCTAGGAATCTGCGATATAGGTACATCGTGCTGCTCGCATATGTTGAGAACCTTGCGGAGTGTATTTAGATTCTCTCCGATATTGCCCTTTGTTATCTTGATCAATGAGAAATCGCGTTTGCCGGTAATTCCCGTGATGAATCTATTGCTTTCCTCTGGACTATCTTCGCCGAAGCTCTCGCGGATTATAGTACCTGGGTTATCAGGCTCGTTGGTATTTCTGATGTTGAGCGGAATATCCTTAGCTCGTACAGGAAAGACTGTATCTTCATGGAGAACCGCAGCTCCCATATAAGAAAGCTCTCTGAGCTCTGCGTATGTAACGCGGGCTATGCTCTTTGGGTTTTCAACTATGCGAGGATCTACCATCAGGATGCCGCTGACATCGGTCCAGTTCTCGTACACATCTGCGTCTAGTGAAGCCGCTGCGATTGCCCCTGATACGTCGGAGCCTCCTCGGGAAAATACTTTGATATCGCCATTTGGAAGGCTTCCGTAGAATCCCGGAATTACGATTTTGTTATATACATCGAAGATTTCTTTGAAGTTCTGCTCTGTCTTCTCCATATCTACATCGCCGTTGTACTTGAAGCTGATAAGATCTGCAGAGTCCACAAACTGGTATCCAAGATACTCAGCCATAAGCTTCGCGTTGAGAAATTCACCCCGAGATGCGAGGTAGTCCATGGAGATATTCTTGCTTAGCTTACTTCTGATAATCTCAAACTCCTGATCGAGGTCGAGTGATAGGCCACATTCAGAGCGGATGTCCATGTAGCGTTGCTCAATCATCTCAAATATACTGTCATAAGATACATCGTACTTGATGTGCGCTTTCACTAGGTAGAGAAGGTCTGTCACCTTGTTATCATCCGAAGTGCGGCGACCTGGTGCCGAAACCAATACCACTCTGCGACTAGGGTCCTGCTCAATTATATTTTTTACTTTGGCAAACTGCGCACCATCACTGAGCGATGAACCGCCAAACTTTGCAACTTTAATCATTAGTATATATCTACTCCCTTATTCCTGCCATGAAGAAATGCTCGTCACTGCTCTCGGAGGCTAATCTGTGTGCCTCGGTAACGCTTAGTGGCCCTGTAATCTTGCATGAACCGTTTTCCCTTATGTAATATCTATGAGCTTCAAGTCTGTTGTCAACAGATACATCGTTCTTCTCACTCTTGTCTGAGAACTTCCAGCCGTTTTCAATATCCAGCACATCCTGAATCACTGAAGTTCCGGTAGGGTACTTGCCAGCACCTTGTCCGTAGAAACTGAGTGTACCGATGTGATTTCCCGTCAGGCTGATGAGGTTGTTATTCGCTGGAACGCTGGACTCGAGTGCGCCTCTACTAACAAGGGTAGGCTCAACGTATGCGTAAGCACCTGTTTCGGTTTGACCTGCATTCATGAGAAGCTTACAAGTGTATCCGTGTTCGTTGAAATACTTGATGTCTCCAGCTGTGATATTCTGAATTCCGAACACAGGTACATCTTCTTCGGAAATACTTGTGCCAAAGGCGAGGTTCGCTGAAATCACGCACTTGCGCTGTGTATCGAAACCTCCGATATCCGCAGTCGGATCCTTCTCTGCATATCCGAGCTCCTGTGCCTTTGCAAGGATCTCTGCAAAATCAACTGGCTCGTTATGCATAGTATCCAGAATGTAATTGCATGTGCCGTTGACGATACCGCTTATAGATAAAATGTCATCACTTCTCGACTGGCGCTGAAGATTGAAAAGCCATGGGATGCCGCCGCCAGCAGAAGCCGTGTAGCGGAATTCAGCTCCATGCTCTCTAGCGAGATCGTGTAGTTCGTCCCAGTATGCTGCAACCAGGTTCTTGTTAGGTGTTACTACGTGCTTGCCACTCTTAAGAGCAGCAGATACATATTCGTATGCTGGGTGGAGACCACCTATGCACTCTGCAACTAGCTCAATCTCCTCATCCTTCAAAATATCTTCGTACTCAGTAGTTACGATATCTCCGAGTTCATCTATCGGCCTCTTGTAGAGCACGCGTTTTACTTCTATATTATGAGCAGCCTGTGCGACTTCGTATGCGCCGCTTCCGACTACTCCGTATCCGAGAATTGCAATCTTCATAATTTATATACTCTTAAATCCTCTCTATGTCCATTTTTTGCATATCGTGTCCTTGTGTGAAAAACACTTGTATTCCTACGAGGAATAATGTATCATAAAAACACAAAATACGCAACAGAAAAGAGAGATAAAATGTTGAATTATATAAGCACAAGAGATGTGAATCACAAGGTTTCTTCGTCACAGGCAGTACTCGATGGACTTGCTAAAGACGGGGGACTTTACGTTCCAGAAGATTTATCCGAACTAAAGCTAGATTATAAAGAGGTAATAGCCGAGGACTATCGTGGCATGGCTAAAAAGGTGTTCGGGAAGTTCTTTCCTGATTATGGAGAAGAATTGATAGATTCTATCGTCACGAGAAGCTACAAGGATAAGTTCACAGCAGAAGAGATTACTCCTCTAGTAAGTGTAGATGGTAGATATATACTAGAACTCTTCTGCGGGCCTACTTGTGCGTTTAAGGATGTTGCGCTCTCTGCGCTTCCTAACCTAATGTCAGAGGCAGCAAAGCTCAATGATTTTAAGGATGAGATCCTAATACTTACAGCTACGAGCGGAGATACGGGCAGCGCTGCACTTCATGGATTTTCAAATGTCACAGGGATTAGAATAGCAGTATTCTATCCAGATAAGGGCATATCCGAGACTCAGCGTCTACAGATGGTAACTCAATCAGGCGCTAATACCAAGGCGTTCGGAGTGAGAGGAAACTTCGACGATGCTCAGACAGGGGTTAAGAGATTATTCCAGGAGATTCCAAGACCTTGCGAAGGAGTTTCGCTGTCGAGCGCTAACTCCATCAATATAGGAAGGCTAGTTCCGCAGGTGGTATATTATTTCGCAGCTTATAAGAGTCTTGTGGATGCAGGCGAGATTAAGATAGGTGATGCAGTTGATTACACAGTTCCGACTGGAAACTTTGGAGATATCATGGCTGGGTACCTCGCTAAGCAGATGGGGCTCCCGGTTGGAAAGTTAGTTTGCGCCTCCAACAAGAACGATGTTCTTACAGAATTCCTCGAGACGGGGCATTACAATAAGAAAAGAGAATTTTATAAGACATCATCACCTTCTATGGATATTCTCGTATCAAGTAACCTTGAGAGGCTACTATTCTTCGTGTGCGGTGCCGATAAGACTAAAGAGTACATGAAGTCTCTTGCTGAAACTGGAGAGTATCAGATAAGCGAAGATGAGCTATCTAAGATCAAGAGAGATTTCCTAGGCTATGCTTGCTCGGATGAAGAGGGGGCAGCTGCTATCGGGAGGCTGTTTAAGGATGCGAGCTACGTCATGGATACACACACTGCCATCGCGTGGGCTGCATCAGACAAGTATTTGAGAGATTGTGGGCTACAAACAAAGAATGTGGTTCTATCAACCGCTTCACCTTATAAGTTTACGGGTTCAGTGCTTGCGGCACTCGGAGAAGAAGCATCAGGAGATGATAAGGCAGATATGGAGAGATTATCTGAAATTACTGGCACAGAGATTCCTGGTCCTCTTAGTGCGATATTTGAAAAGGAAGTTAAGCACAGGGATATCATCGATGTGGACGAGATGATGGATGAAGTTAAAAAATATGCTAGTGAAGGCAAGGAGTAGAAGGTGGATAGCAGATATCTAATAGTAGATAAGAAAATTCTTCCTGAATACTTTGAGAAAGTCGTTGAGGCTAGCAGGCTGCTTGCAGAAGGCGAGGCACCAGATATAAGTGAAGCGGTGCGCAAAGTGGAAATTTCACGCAGTACGTACTATAAGTACAAGGATTACGTGATGGAACTCAGCGCCAAGAAGACAAGCAAGAGGGCAATCATCTCTATGCAGCTTCGACATGAAACTGGCGTACTGGAGAAGTTAATCCGCGTGATTGCTAGTCATTCATACAGTATATGGACCATCAACCAGAGTCCGCCTGTAAATAACATTGCGACTATCATGATAGCCCTCAATATGGATGATGCAACATGTGGTCTTGAGCAACTAATACTCGACATGAGGGAGACAGAAGGTATAAAAAAAGCTAATCTTATCGGCGTAGAATAGAATTTTTCAATAGCAAACCCGTATATAATGCTGTTTGTTTGACACGAAATTACAAATAATATAGTATTTACATTAGCTAACAGGAGTGTTTCATTAGCGAGGCGCTCCTTTTTGATTAAGGGTTAGTGGAGGAAAGATGGATTTTAAGCAAATTGAAGCTTTTGTAAATGTTGTTAGGTTTAAGAGCTTTAGTCGTGCGGCAGATGCGACATTCTTTACCCAGCCAACTATCAGCACGCATATCAGTTCGCTGGAGAAGGAACTCAACACTAAACTGCTTGATAGAAAGGGCAGAACTGTTGAGATGACACCTCATGGTCAGAAGTTCTATCAGTATGCAGTCGAGATGGTAAATGCTAGAGCGCAGGCTATTGAGGCACTGGATAATGGTGATGATAATCTGGACGGAGTTTTAGAGCTTCAGACTTCGACAGTGCCAGGGATTGCATTCCTGCCTGAGATTATCCGTAAGTTCACAGATGCTCATCCTTTCACTCAGTTCTACATCGAGATGAATGATAGCAAGGCAACGGTTGAAAGTCTTCTAGAGAGACGTGGGGAGATTGGTTTTGTTGGAGAGTACGTCGCTGAACCAGGTATTGAAGTACATGAAATCTTCCATGACCGCCCGGTACTGCTAGTTCCTGGTACTTATGAAACTGATAAGGATACGATTACCCTAGAGGAGATGTCGAAGCTACCGCTTATCTGGAGAGAAAACGGATCTGCTACCCGTAAGTCTTTCGAGGACACGGTTGCATCTAAGGGTTTTGATAAGAATAACTTTAGAGTTATCTCTAGAACTAATGACCTTAACATGATCATGCGTCTCGTTGCAAATAACGTTGGTGCATCGATACTTTCCGAGAAAACCGTTAACAAAGTTGTAAGGTCAGACGAATTTAAGGTTCTTAAGATAGATGGCTTCGACAAACTTCGCAGCTTCTATATGATTACACTCAAAAATGTATTTCTTTCGCCAGTTGCCGAGGCGTTTAGGAAATTCGTGCTTGAGAATGCGGAGCAGCACAAGTAGGATGCTTTGAAGGATATTTGAATGATATTTAATTAAAATCAAATTAGAAAAAAGCAGGAAGACGATGAAATTCGCTTCCTGTTTTTTGTATGTTTTGAGTTTGTATACTTAGTCCTGAACGTTATATAGCATCAGAGCTACTTGTTCAGAATTTCAATGTAATGTGATGTACGCTTCTTGAACCTTCCGATTATGGCGTTCTCACAGCCCTTCTCTCCGAGTTGGTACTGAAGTCTCTCTAGCTCAGGCTCCTTTACAGCAAGGAGCAGGCCTCCAGAAGTCTGTGGATCGTAGAGCATGTCAAGCTGAGCCTGTTTTAATCCGACACTGTAGTCGATTACATCCTTCTCTAGGTATGTCATATTGTTATGAGCGCCACCAGGAAGAATTCCCTGCGAAGCGAAATCGAGTACCCTGTCCATGAGAGGAACTCTTTCTGCAAAAATCTCAAGAGTTACGTCACCGGATTTTGCCATCTCAGCGCCATGTCCAAGTAGACCAAAGCCTGTAATATCCGTGCAGCCGTCGACCTTTACGCCTGCGGTTGCTTCAAAGGCATATCTGTTGAGCTCAGCCATGGTGTCGCTTAACGCTTTGCTTTCAGCTTCACTAAGAAGACTTACTTTCTCGGCACTTGTGAGCACTCCAGAACCAATTTTCTTGGTAATTACGAGGTAGTCACCCTCAGAAGCACTGTTGCTCAGGATATCGTCAGGATGTGCAAATCCTGTTACGCTGAGTCCGTACTTAGGTTCTTTATCGTTTATGCTATGCCCACCAGTTGTCATAGCTCCAGCTTCGTTCACCTTGTCGTTTCCGCCTTCAAGAATCGCTTCAACAGCTGCAATTGGAAGCTTTTCAGGGAAGGTTAGTAGGTTCATCGCTAGCTTAGGGGTACCGCCCATCGCATATATGTCGCTGAGTGAGTTAGCTGCGGCAATCTGACCGAACATATATGGATCATCTACGATTGGTGGGAAGAAGTCGATGCTATTGATGATAGCGAGATCATCACTTGCTTTGTACACGCAAGCATCGTCGCTGCTATCAAATCCGACCATAACCCTCTCGTCTCGTATCTTAGGTAGTTTAGACAATATGTCGCTTAGGACTCCCGGCCCTACTTTAGCTCCTCATCCGCCAGCGGCAGTCATCTCTGTAAGTCTAACATCTTCCAGTGCCATAGGCATGGCACAGCAAGATTTCTTTTCGTTATCTCCCATTATCCTTTTCCTCTTTCTGTTATTGAATCTAGTTAAATCATACTATGGTAAAAATCACAATGCATTGCAATATATCTATACGTTGCTCGCCAGCGCAAGTTCCTCGATTGCCTTAAGAGCTACGTCAATTTCATCCTCGGTGTTGAATGGTCCAATCGAGAATCTAACCGTTCCTTCTGGGAACGTATGTAGAGACTCGTGCGCAAGCGGTGCGCAGTGGAGTCCGACTCTCGTGTTAATCCCATACGTATGCTCGAGATTGAACGCACAGATGCCGTTATCTTCTTCTGTAAAATCGATGGAGACTACGCTTACTCTACCTTCTGTAGTAGGAATTCCGGCAAGCCTTACACCTTTTATATTAGCGATTCCCTCTAGCATCCTAGCGGTAAGCTTCTCTTCATGTGCGCGGACTTCGTCAAAATGCTCTTGAACCCACTTAAGGGCCGCATGAAGACCAAAGATTCCTGGCAAGTTGAGAGTGCCGCTCTCGAATCTATCCGGAAGTTCAGAAGGCATATCAGCCATATCAGAGTGACTGCCCGTACCACCTGAAATTACAGGGATAATTTCATCTTTAATCGCGGGGTTAATGAGCATAACACCGATACCCTGTGGGCCAAGAAGTGATTTGTGGCCTGGAACAGTAAGTCCGTCGATATGGCACTTCTGCATATCGATAGGGGTATTTCCCGCTGTTTGTGCTGCGTCTACTATGAAGAGCACACCTTCCTCGTGACATTTTTTTCCTATTTCTTCGATGGGAAGTATGGTACCGCTCACATTAGAAGCGTGAAGCATGACTACAGCCTTGATATCTGGAGTGATCATATCTAGAGCTTTATCAAGATCGAGCTGTCCAAGTTCGTTGCAAGGCATGCACTCATACTCGATTACACCGTCTTCCTGAAGCTGGTGCAGCGGTCTATAGACTGCATTGTGCTCCATGTGGCTAGTGAGGAATCTGTCTCCTGTTCGAGCTAATCCCTTTATTAAAAAGTTGAGCGCATAAGTGTTGCCAGGTGTAAATATTGCATTGCGCGCGCCATATCCATTCATCATCGAGTCGATCATCTCTCTGGTCTCGAGGACTACCTCGGCAGCCGAATAAGCTTTTTCATAACCACCTCGGTTGATGTTGCTTCCCACCTTGGTCATATATTCATAGACTGCATCAGCGACTTCCTGTGGCTTAGGGAAGGAAGTAGCTCCGTTATCTAGATAAATCATCAAAAGCCTCCCACGAAATAATAGTTCCATTATTAGAAATGAGTGTTTCTTATTATATCATAAAGATGTTATATAGTTGATGTGGTGCTTATTAATATACATGTGAATCTTTATAAAAAGCGATGATAAATGAGTTATGCGCTAATACAAAATTTTCGTTATAGTATCTGAAAATGGCACATATCCATTCAACTATCTGTTGATAGGCTTTAGCTTTGATGATATAATGACAAAATATGTAACTTGGGGGTGGATAGGTGCTGGTGTGCCTTACGGTCTTCAAAACCGATATGAGGAGCTGATACCTTCTCGGGTGGGTTCGATTCCCACGCACTCCCGCCATTTAAGTTTGCATGGGAGTAATAATATGAAAAGAAATGAAGTTTTACGACAGATTCCGAAGATAGATGAGGTGCTTAAAGAGCACCTCTTTTCTAATGCCTTCGAGAAAAGTGGAAGAGATGTTGTAACATCTATGGCCAGAAAGGTTATAGATGGGGTGCGTGCGGAAATTCTTGCTCTAAGCGATGATGAACTAGAGCATTATGACGTAAAGAAACTAAGCATCTCGTATATCGCTGATGAGATTAAGGATATACTCGAAGCTGACGAAGTGAATCATCTGCACGGAATAATTAACGCGACAGGAACCATCTTGCACACAAACCTCGGTAGAGCGCCACTCTGTGAAGATGCAGTGCGCAATGTAGAAATGGTTTCGCGAGGATATTCGAATCTCGAATACGATGTTAAGTTAGGAAATCGTGGTTCAAGACATGATATTCTGCAGGAACTCATGGTTGAACTTACCGGTGCTGAGGATGTCATGATCGTCAACAACAACGCATCTGCTACGATGCTTGTGCTTTCTGCTATGGCGGAGGGTCATGAGGTCGTGGTATCGAGAGGTGAGCTGGTTGAAATAGGAGGAGCGTTTAGAATTCCTGATATCATGGAGCAGAGTGGTGCGACTCTACATGAGGTCGGAACAACCAACAAGACTAAGCCTAGTGATTATGAGAAGGCGATAAATGAAAAAACTGGCGCCCTCATGAAGGTACACACCAGCAATTATAAAATCATGGGATTTACTGAAGAGGCTGAACTCGATGATTTAGTTGCTATTGGCAAGGAGCACGATATCCCGGTCATCTTCGATATGGGTAATGGACTGATGGTGAACCTCGCTGATTATGGACTTGACGAGCCTAATGTGCCTGCGTCCCTAGGTACGGGAATCGATGTCATTCTATTCAGTGGTGATAAGCTTCTCGGTGGTCCTCAAGCTGGGATTATCGCTGGAAAACGAAAGTTTATCGAGAAGATGAAGAAGCATCCTCTGGCACGTGCACTTAGAGTGGATAAGATGACTTTTGCAGCGATGGAAGAGACGTTAAAGAAATATAGGGATACAAAAGTTGCGATGCGTGATATCCCGGTGCTCCGCATGATTACGACAACTCACGAAGTTCTGCTCGAAAGAGCTGAGAGTTTAGCTGACAAGATCCGTACATCAAATAGCAAGCTCAATGTTAAAATTGTTGATGCAGATGACCAGATTGGCGGTGGGTCTGCTCCGATGGTATTTTTACCAGGTGTTGCGGTAGCTGTGACATCAGATAAAACTACTACTAAGGGACTTGAGAGGACACTTAGAAAACATGAAATTCCTGTAATCGCAAGAATTCACGAGGATGAACTGCTGTTCTCGGTAAGAACTGTGCTTGACCGCGAGCTTGATGATATAGCAGCAGCGCTAAGGGAAGTGGAATAGATGAAGAACGTAATTATTGGCACAGCTGGTCACGTCGATCACGGCAAGACGCAGCTGATTAAAGCTCTTTCTGGTATCGATACAGATAGACTATCCGAAGAGAAGAAGCGTGGAATTACCATCGAACTCGGGTTTGCTCACATAGATAATGATGCAGGCTATAATATCGGTGTAATTGATGTGCCAGGGCATGAGAAATTTATCAAAAATATGCTTGCTGGAATCGGTGGTGTTGACTTCGTGTTATTTGTAGTTGCAGCAGATGAAGGTATCATGCCACAGACTAAAGAGCATTTTGAAATATTGCAAGCGCTCGGAATCGATGATGGCATCATCGCAATCACCAAAAAGGATATGGTGGACGAGGAGTGGCTTGAGATGCTAGTCGAGGATGTAAAGGAATATTTTAAGGGCTCTTTTCTTGAGGGAAAACCCATGATAGCTGTTTCATCCAAGACAGGCGAAAACATCGATGTTCTGAAAGCAGAAATATTAAAGAAATGTGACCGTGAGTCAAAGAGGCGCGAGGAGCCTGAGCTATTCAGACTGCCTATAGATAGAGTTTTTTCTATGCAGGGATTTGGAACTGTCGTCACAGGAACTCTAGTGGATGGTGTGTTAAAACTCAATGATGACCTGAATATATATCCTGAGGAATTGCCTGTGAAGGTAAGAGGAATCCAGACTTATGGCAACGATACTGATGAGGCGGTTGCTGGACAGCGAACGGCTGTGAACCTATCTGGTGTTAAGAAGGAAAATGTGCTTAGAGGCTCTGTATTAGCTGCATCAGGTGCCGTTACTGTGACCAATATGCTCGACGTGGAGATGAGCATTTTTAACAGCAGCGATAGGCAGATATTAAATAACAGCAGAGTTCATCTATATACCGGCAGCAAAGAAGTTTTAGCAAAGGTTATTATCATGGACAGAGATGTTATGGTGAGTGGAGATAAGACTTTTGTGCAGCTAAGGCTCGAAGAACCCATAGCGGTAAGAAGAGGAGATAAATTTATCATAAGGTTCTATTCGCCGGTTATTACAGTTGGTGGTGGCAGGGTGCTTGATTCAAATCCTGAGAAACATAAGAGAAACCGTGACGATGTCTTAGCTGACTTCGAGATACTTGCTGCTGGCGATATAGGAGATATCATTCATCTAAAGTCCGGGAAGTGGAAATATTACAAAGAAGAGGAGCTTAGGCAGGAGCTTGGACTCACGACTTCTGAAATAAAACAAGCTATTAAATCACTCGCCGACCAAGGCAGGGTGGTAATACTTGCAGATGGCTCTATCGTAAACGAGGATAAGTTAAAAATACTCGAGGATACTGTTTCAAAGATAATCGAAGAGTATCATAGCCAGAATCCTATGGTAGATGGGATCCCTAAGAGAGAGCTGCTAAGCAGGATTAAGGAGTATCGCCATATCGAGGATGATAAGCTAGGGCAGGCGATTATTTCTAAGTTCTTAGATTCGGGTATGCTCGAGGACAAGGAGAAGACGATTTCGGTTGCAGGTTTCAAGGTTGAGTTCTCAGATGAGCAGCTTGCCCTGATGGATGATATTAAGAAAATGTATTATAAAGCTGGCGTCGAAACGATTAAAAATGAAGATATATATGAACTCGCAGGTAACAAAGATATTGCTAGCGCCATTCAAAATGAGCTCGTGTCACGAGGAGAGATCTTTAAACTCGATGCAAGCTACTATATCGATACCAAAGCATGGGATATAGCAACTGCAACTGTACGTGAACTTGGAACTGAAAAGCCAGAAGGATTCACTCTCGCTGATTATCGAGATAAGCTTGAAATTTCAAGGAAATACGCCTCTATCTTATTATCCGCACTTGACAAGTACGGTATAACAGTGTTTAATGGAGAGTGCCGAAAGGCGATAAAATAGTCACGAAAGGGAGAACTATAATGAAGAAAAAGACACTACTTATTGTGAGCATGCTTGTACTAGTTATGTTTGCGCTAACAGCTTGTGGCAGCAAGTCACCTAAGAGCGTTGTAGAGGATAACCTCAAGCAGATTAAGACTGAGAAGACTTCTTCGAACGTTTCTAAGCTATTCAACGACAAAACTCTAGAGCAGAAGTATGGAAAAGAGTATGACAAGTTCATCAAGAAGGTTCAGGACTTCGATTATGAAGTAAAGGACGAGAAGGTTGATGGAAAGAAAGCAACTGTAAAGGTTGAGATTAAGACATACGACTTCGGTGCAGCTTACAAGACTACTTATGATACCGTAGTATCTGACGCTAAGAGCGGAAAGATCACTGCAACAACAGATGTTAAGGACTATGTTTACAATCTGATGTTCCAGAACCTAAACAGTGTAAAAGATAAGTCTTACAAGAAGACAGTTACTATCAACTGTACAAAGAACGACAAGGGCGAATGGACAACTGATATTAACAGCAACGTTGACTTCCTAGATGCAATGATGGGTGGAATGTTCACAGCAATCAAGTCTGTTCAGGCAGGACAGGCAGCACAGTAGCACCTGTTTATCGGCTATCCGATAGATTAAGCAAATAACAAAGACCGTGGCTGCAAAGCCACGGTCTTGTTTTACATAGAGATTATGTGTTTGGATTTAGCATTAGAAGTACAAGTCCCCCGCTGTCATGATATTACTTGGCAGGGGAAGCAGCTTACTTCATGAGCTTACAGATTCTCTCTCCAAATGCTAGCGGATCTTCAACTGGCATACCTTCGAGCACAAGCGCCTGATCATACAGGAGATTTGCATAGTCGTTCACTTTGTCACTATCTCCGGCTTCTACGGCCTTCTTAATAGCATCAAAGAACGGTAGGTCGCCGTTAAGCTCAAGGACTTTATCTGCTTCAACGCCTGATAGCTCTTTGTTACCAGACATTGCTGCTTGAGCTTTGAGGATCTTCTCCATCTCAATAGACACTCCGTCAGATGTTGCGAAGCATACAGGATGATTCTTGAGTCTGGTCGATAGGATTACAGATGATACCTTATCGCCTAGGGCTTCTTTGATCGCACCCAGTGTACTCTTCGCCGCTTCGTTTTTATCCGCTTGAGCTTTTACCTCCTCTTCAGTTTTCTCAAATCCTAAATCCTTGTCGGATATATTCTTGAACTCTTTGCCATCGTATTCTCTCATCGCCATAAATGCGAATTCGTCAATATTATCAGTACAATAAAGAACTTCATAGCCCTTATCTGCAAAGAGGTCCATCTGCGGCATCATCTTAATTTTACTTCTCGACTCACCAGCAGCATAGTATATGTATTTCTGGTCGTCAGCCATCCTTGAGACATAGTCTTTCAGCGTAGTCATGCTTTCGGTGGTGCTACTATAGTATAGAAGCAAGTCCTTAAGCTTATCCTTATCTGCTCCGAAGTTATCATATACTCCGTATTTGAGCTGGATTCCAAAGTTCTCAAAGAACTTTTCATACTTCTCGCTTTCTTTATCTCGCATCTCTCCGAAAGTCTGTAGCAGTTTCTTCTCTAGTCTCTGTGCGATAGCACGAAGCTGTCTATCTTGCTGGAGCATCTCTCTTGAGATATTTAGCGATAAATCAGGAGAATCAACTAGACCGCTGATAAATCCAAAGTAACTTGGTAGAAGATCCTCGCATTTATCCATGATTAGGACGCCACTCGAGTAGAGCTGAAGTCCTGGCTTAAAGTCTTTGTTATAGTAATTAAAAGGCACGTCGCTAGGTACAAATAGCAGTGCATCATATGATATTACACCTTCAACATTAGTGTGGATTACTTTTAGCGGATCGCTCCATGCCATGTATGTCTTTTTGTAGAAGTCACTATACTGTTCATCTGTTATTTCGCTTTTTTTCATCTTCCATAGAGGCACCATGCTGTTGAGTTTTTCGTCCTCAGTATAAGTCTCGTACTCAGGCTTATAATCCTCAGAATTCATCTCTTCCTCAGAGGCTGGTTTCTGTCGCTGCTTTGTAACGTTCATTACGATTGGGTAACGGATGTAGTCGGAATACTGCTTAATGATGCTTTTAATCCTAAACTCGTCTAGGAACTCGGAGTATTTATCGTCTTCAGTATCATCCCTAAGATATATGATTATGTCAGTTCCAACATCTGTACGCTCTGCCTTGTCGATTGTGAAGCCTTCGGCACCTTCGCTCTCCCACATATATGTCTGGTCGGAGCCATAGGCCTTAGAGATTACTTGAATTTTCTTCGCAACCATAAACGCGCTATAGAAGCCGACACCAAATTGACCAATGATATCTACATCCTTCATCGATTCAGCGTTATCTGCTTTAAATTTAAGAGAACCGCTGTTGGCAATTATTCCGAGGTTATTTTCAAGTTCCTCTTTGCTCATACCGATTCCGTTATCTGAGATTGTAAGAGTTCTCGCGTCTTTATCAACTGCAATTCTGATTTCGTAATCATCTCTAGATTTTCCTGTACAGCCATCTTCGGCTTCCTTATAATAACGCTTATCAATCGCATCGCTCGCATTGCTGACAAGCTCTCTCATAAATATCTCGCGGTTGGTGTAGATAGAGTTGATCATCATATCTAAGAGTCGCTGCGACTCCGCTTTAAATTTCATTTTTTCCATATCAAAACCTTCTTTCATAAGATTATTTATCTCGCTGTTAGCACTCTCTAGTGCTGTCTGCTAATAATATACTACTAGTCGTCAGATAATTCAAGAATTTATCAACAAAAATGATATAGTTCTAAACTATAAAATTAGATTGCACAAAATTAAAAATCACAGAATTTTCATAATCCATAAAGTTCATGAGGTATAATGAACTTAAGATAATAACGGTGTGCTATAGGTTCATCGTAAGAATACATACATAAGGAATCAATTATACGGAGGTACTAGAGATGGGAAAGAAGTATGATGTTGCAATTATTGGCGGAGGACCAGCAGGCCTTACTGCAGGAATTTATGCAGCTAGAGCAGGCAAGTCAACTGCAGTTATCGAGCGTGGACTTATAGGAGGGCAGATTACTTTCACAGATTCTATAGATAATTTTCCTGCTGCGCCAGGAATGAACGGTGCAGAGTATGCAATGAAGATTCAGTCGCAGGCTGAATCGTTCGGCGCAGAAATCATCATGGATGAAATAACTGAAGTTACTGCGCCAGAGACTGAGGGAGGAACGTTCAAGATTAAGGGTAATAGCGACGAGTATGAAGCTACAGCCGTTGTGCTTGCCACTGGACTTGATAATAGAAAGATGGGAATTTCTGGTGAAGATGGTCTAATAAGCCGTGGAATTTCTTTCTGCGCAGTGTGTGACGGTGCGTTCTTCAGGAACAAGGAAGTCGCAGTATATGGCGGGGGAAATACAGCTGTAGAAGATGCGGCATTTCTCGCCAATATCTGTTCGAAGGTCACTATAATTCACAGGAGAGATAGGTTCAGAGCGGAGCAGGCAGTTGTAGATGAGCTGAAAGCACTTGATAATGTTGAGTTTGTAATGACTAGCAATGTTGTAGGCGTGAACGGAGATAAGGCGCTGGAGTCGATCACCGTCAAAAACAACGAGACAGGTGAAACTAGGGATATCGATGTCAGTGCTCTCTTCGTAGCTATCGGCAAGATTCCGAATGGAAAGCCTTTTGCAAATCTTGTAGCTACTGATGAGGCTGGGTATTTCGATATCGGTGAAACCTGTGAAGCAAGTACTCCTGGCGTGTTCGTAGCTGGAGATGGCAGATCAAAGGAATTAAAGCAGTTAACTACTGCAGTGTCCGACGGATCCATTGCTGCAACGAAGGCTTGTCACTACGTTGATAGGATGAACGGACAAGAATACGTTTAGGAATTTCTGAATTTGTAGTACAATAAATGAGCACGATTAACATATAGGTAATTGGATATATAGGAGGAATGAAATGGCAGATAATATGCAGACACCTGAATCCTGCAGCCATGATTGTTCAAGCTGCGGGTCAAGCTGCCCATCAAGAGAAGGCGGTGCGCATGGTGGTCATGAGAAGCTAAATGAGCATAGCAGTGTTAAGAAGGTTATAGCAGTTGTCAGTGGTAAAGGTGGCGTTGGTAAATCGATGGTTACCGCATTATCAGCTGTAACGGCTAATAGAAACGGATGCAAGGTTGGAGTTATGGATGCTGACATCACAGGACCTTCAATTCCAAAGATGTTCGGTATACATGATAAGGCTTACGGCAGTGAGATTGGTATTATTCCAGGTAAGAGTGCATCAGAGATTAAAGTTATGTCGCTCAATTTGCTCACAGAAAACGAAAGTGACCCAGTAGTGTGGAGAGGCCCTGTAATCGCAGGGGCTGTAACACAGTTCTGGACAGATGTAGCATGGGGAGATCTCGATGTGATGTTCATAGATATGCCACCTGGAACAGGCGATGTGCCTCTCACAGTGTTCCAGTCACTTCCAATCGATGGAATCATCGTAGTTACATCACCACAGGAGCTCGTATCTATGATAGTTGAGAAGGCAGTAAAGATGGCGAAGATGATGAATGTTCCTATCTTGGGTCTTGTTGAGAATATGAGCTACTTCGAGTGCCCGGATAACGGCAAGAAGTACGAGATCTTTGGAAAGAGCCATGTAGACGAAATTGCATCAGAGAATGGGCTCAAAGTGCTTGCAAAGCTCCCAATCAATCCTGATTTAGCTACACTGAGCGATCAGGGACGAATCGAGTTTGCTGACACGACAGCTCTCGACGAGTCTATAATGCAGATGCTGCACGATATTGAGAAGTAGTGTCACGCATCTATATTGATACTATATATAGAAAAAAAGCCTCAGAAATCTCGAGAGAGAGGACTGGGGCTCTTTATTTGCCTAGATACTTTGTTTAATATATTGAGATTAGAGATTAATATATTGACACTGTAGTTAATGTGATTATAATAGTGATGTTGGTTTACAAATACTAAACTAATTATTTATTATAATGCATGGCAGTAAATAATATTACAAGCATTTTTATGTGGATATACTGCAAATACAAAGCATTTAGATTGGACGATAGATGGAAATCGGAGAGAAAATTAAAGAGCTTAGAATAGAACGGGGACTCACTCAGGAGGAACTCGCAGATAGAGCAGAACTATCGAAAGGGTTTATTTCACAGGTAGAGAGAGATCTGACCTCTCCATCGATTGCGACACTAGAGGACATCGTTATATCTCTTGGCACAGACCTCACGTCATTCTTCTCAGAGAAGGAGAGACCGCAGGTCGTATTTAACAGAGAGGATTACTTCGTTAAGGAAGATGAACGACATAAGAGTACTATAGAATGGATTGTTCCAAATGCTCAAAAGAACAACATGGAACCCATAAGAGTGACCATAGGTACTGGCGGCACAACGATACCTGATAACCCTCATGAAGGCGAGGAATTCGGATACGTCATCAAAGGTAGTATAGATGTACATATAGGTAGTGATGCATATCATGTGGGAAAGGGCGAGTCGTTCTATATATACCCAGAGCAAGAGCATTATATAAGCTCTGGCAAGGGTGCTGAGATTATATGGGTGAGTTCGCCACCTAGTTTCTAGAACTATAGGATAATGCTTTACGACAGCAAAATTGGAGGAAGATTTTGAACGAGTTAATCAGACTTGACAACATAGGGAAGAGCTACGGTGACCACGAGGTGCTAAGCGATATCTCGCTCTCAATCAGGGAGAACGAATTTGTAACGCTGCTAGGACCATCGGGATGTGGCAAGACCACGACCCTGCGTATCATCGGAGGATTTGAGACTCCTGATATAGGGAAAGTAATTTTTGACGGCAAGGATATAACCAATGTCCCACCGAATCAGCGTAATGTAAATACAGTATTTCAGAACTACGCGTTGTTCCCGCATATGACAGTGCAGGAGAACATCGCTTTTGGACTGCGTGTAAGCGGTAAATCCGAACAGTACATAAAGGATAAAATCGCATACGGACTTAAGCTCGTTAATCTCGACGGTTATGGAAATAGAAGAGTCGACAAGATGTCAGGTGGTCAGCAGCAGAGGGTTGCAATGGCACGTGCGATAGTTAATGAACCTAGAGTTCTGCTACTAGATGAGCCACTTGGGGCTCTTGATCTTAAGCTCAGACAGGAGATGCAGTACGAACTCGTTAGACTCAAGAAAGAGTTAGGCATTACATTTATATTCGTTACTCATGATCAGGAAGAAGCCCTGACGATGTCAGACACTGTCATCGTCATGAACAATGGCTACATTCAGCAGATGGGAACACCTGAAGAGATTTATAATGAGCCTGAAAATGCTTTTGTAGCAGACTTCATCGGAGATAGCAATATCGTCGATGCCAAGATGGTGGATGATAAGCTCGTTGAGATAGACGGGCATGTATTTAAATGTATTGATGGCAGGGAAAATGGATTTAATGTCGGTCAGCCTGTCGATGCGGTAATTAGACCCGAGGATATAGAGATTCGCGAGTATGGAGAAGGCATCATGAACGGCAAGATTATCAGCAAGCTGTTCATCGGAGTTCACTACGAGATGCTCGTGCAGAGTGAGGATGGTAAGGTGGAGTGGCTACTCCAGAATTATGATTCTCATGAAGTTGGTGAGACGATAGGTATGTATGTAAGACCTGAAAACATTCAGATCATGCACAAGCCTACATCAGAGGACGAGGAGGCACAGGAAGTTGATATCTAAAAAAGGATATACAGCACCTTTCGTCATCTGGATAATCGCAGGGACTATAATCCCGATTTTGACAATTGCGTATTACGGAATAACCGATAGAAACGGTGCCTTTACATTTGAAAATATCACGGCGATGTTTAATTCGCAGCACCTTGAGGCGCTCGGCATGTCTCTGCTGCTCTCAGTTGTGAGCACGTTGGTATGTCTTGTGCTGGCTTTTCCTATGGCTTTAATTTTGAGGGAAAGCAGGTTCGGCAAGCAAGGTTTTATGATATTTGTCTTTATACTTCCTATGTGGATGAATTTCCTGCTCAGAACTATGGCATGGCAAGTTCTCCTCGAGAGACAGGGAGTGATCAATTCTGTGCTCGCATCCATAGGACTAAATAGACAGGAGATGATGGGAACACCTGGAGCAGTGGTGCTCGGTATGGTATACGACTTCCTGCCATTTATGGTGCTTCCTATTTATAACGTCGTATCCAAGATCGATAACCGCCTGATTGAGGCAGCATATGACCTTGGAGCAGGCAAATTCTATGTGTTCAGAAGAGTTATCTTCCCGCTAAGTATCCCTGGAATTGCAAGTGGAGTGACTATGGTCTTTATCCCAGCACTCACTACATTCGTAATATCTAACATGCTTGGAGGTGGCAAGGTTAATCTGATTGGAAATATTATCGAACAGGAATTCACTGTGAACTCAAACTGGTATCTAGGCTCTGGACTTTCACTAGTTATGATGGTATTTATCATCGTCAGCATGCTTATAGTCCAGAAGTTTGGCGATGGAGAGGAGGATCATTTATTATGAAGAAATTCTTCGGAAATATGTATTTGATAATAATAATGCTCTTCCTGTATCTGCCGATTCTAACGCTCATATTCCTATCATTCAACGAGAGCCGTTCGATGTCGGTTTTTACGAGATTTTCGCTGAAGTGGTACCAGGAGATGTTTCACAGCAGACTCATACTTGGAGCTATTGTAAATACATTTTCGATAGCTATCTTAGCTTCACTTATCGCAACTGTAATCGGTACTTTGGCAGTGCTCGGAATTGAGTCGCTAAGACCTGGTGCGCAGCAGACTCTCCTAGCAGTGAACAACATACCTATGCTTAACGCTGATATCGTAACTGGTATCTCGCTGATGCTATCGTTTCTGCTATTTGGAGTATCGCTAGGCTATATGACTATACTATTCTCACATGTTACGTTTTGTATACCGTACGTGATACTTTCAGTACGGCCGAGACTTAACAAGAGGACGGATACCCTTTTTGAAGCTGCGATGGACCTAGGGGCTTCACGTCCATATGCTTTTAGAAAGGTCGTTCTTCCTGAACTCATGCCGGGAATAATGTCTGGTGCGCTTCTTTCGTTTACGATGTCAGTAGATGACTTCGTAGTTACACACTTTACCAGGGGTGCAGGCATCAATACTATATCGACACTCATATATAGCGAGGTAAAGATCGGAATCAGACCATCGCTATATGCGCTATCTACGATAATATTTCTGATAGCTCTAGTAGCATTATTGATCGTCAACGTGAATAGGGATAAGGAGCCAAAAAGGGCATGAAGAAATTGATAATGGGTTCTCTACTACTACTGCTACTTCTTACAATGACAGGATGTAGAAGTGGCGAAAATGGAGAAGTTTATGTATACAGCTATGGAGATTACTACGACCCGGAGGTTGTTGCGGATTTCGAAGCTGATACTGGAATAAGAGTAATTCAGGATACATATGATACTGCAGAGGAGATGTACCCTATAATAAAGAATGGTTCTGCGAACTATGATGTAGTGTGCACGTCCGATTATATGATAAGCAAGATGAAGGGCGAGAATCTGCTGCAGAAATTGGACAAAAAGAATATTAGAAACATTAAAAATCTTGATGAGGACTACATGAGAAAAGCCGAGGAGTATGATCCAGGCAATGAATATTCTGTTCCATATCTGGTCGGAGTATCAGGGATTCTATACAATAAGAAGATGGTGAAGGGTAAGAAGATAGACTCGTGGAACGCACTATGGGACCCTGATTTTAAGAATAACATAGTCATGCAGGATAGTGTGCGCGATGCCTTTGCAATCTCGCTCCTAAGACTTGGCTATTCACCTAACACCACAAATCCTAAAGAAATCGAAGAGGCGAAGAACGCACTTAAGGAGCAGAAGAAGCTAGTATATAAATACGCAAATGATTCGGCTAGAGATCTGCTAGCCGATAAATCAGCTGCAATTGGTGTTGTGTGGAATGGTGAATACAACTACACGCACGATCTCAATAAAGATATTGAGTTTGTAGTTCCGAAGGAGGGATCGGAGTTCTTCATCGACTCTTGGGTTGTGCCTAAGAGTGCCCGCAATAAGCGAAATGCAGAAAGATTCATAAACTACATGTGCAAAGCGAAAGTAGCGAAGCGCAATTTTGACTATTTATATTATACGACTCCGAATACTGCAGCGATCAAAATGATTCCTTCAAAATACGTTTCTAATCCAGCGCTATTTCCTAGCAAGGAGACGATTGCTCGCTGTACGCTGCTAAGGAATCTCGACCCTGATACGACTAAGCTATATGGCGATAGCTGGAAGGAAGTAAAGTCAAAATAGGATATACATAAAGCGGAGATAGACTATGAACGATAGACAGATAAAAGCTTTTGTAGAAGCAGCTCGGCTTCTTAATTTCACAAAGGCCGCTGAAAAGCTCTATGTGCCACAATCTCAAGTCAGTCGTGCGATTAAGGGACTCGAGGATGAGCTAGGGGTGATATTATTTGACAGGGAAAACTCTAGAAGTATTAAGTTATCACTCGCTGGTGAGAAATACTATAGTCTTTTTAAGAGGTTCGATGCTGAACTTGCCAAAACTAGAGAATCGCTTAGGGACGAGACGCATGAGCTGAGGCTCGGATACAATATCGGGTGGAATATATCACATTTTCTCCCACAAGTAATAGATAAATGCCGTAAGACATACGATGACTTCTCGGTTAGAATTGAATGCCTTAGCTTTGAGGCACTCATGAACAAGCTTCAGTCAGGACAGCTAGATGCAGTGTTGTCACTAGATGATTATATGCAGGGCACTTCGGAATTGGGAATTGAATATGAAGTCGTGACCGAAGTTGATCGGTCTATAATCTATTCACATAAACTTCTAGATAGGAAGGTGAATAGTCCAAAGGAGTTAAAGGGTGCAAAGATGTTTGTCGCCGAAGATCCAAAGCTGCGTGAAATTATCTCGCTCATAGGATTTAATCTTAGACCGTACAACTTTATACCAGAGATTGAAGTGGTTCCTAATCTTGAGTCGATGTTTGCAAATGTGCAAAATGCAAGAGGCATCATACTGGCAGACGAATGGGTATCTGTTGGAGGTGGAACGGAAATTCACTCGATTGGGATAAGTAGCAAAGCGAATGTCGCTTTGGCTTGGCACGAAAATGCACCGAACAGAGAGGTTAAATTATTTAAAGAAGAGCTTAAGCTACACTTCAAAGGCTAGATAGTCGTAGAGCATGAATAACAAAAGTGTTGAAGAATGATAGGTATCAATGCAAAATGCGCATTGATACCTATTCGTTTTTTGTGGGTTCTAATAGGGCTATTTAAGTGATAGTCTATAGTCATCAATTAGTTAAGTATGAGATTTATATATAAAATATAAGGAGGGTAACATGTCTAGAAGAGAAGAGATGCTTTTTAAAAACACTGAGTTCGTCGGTTATTCAGATCTGAATAAGAAACCGGGTTTTCAGATGGGAATGCATCGTACGAAGGATGGCAGATATTATCTTTATACCGCTTGTTTCCGCGACAACGGGTTTAATATCGTCGATGTTACAGATCCTGCAAATCCAGTTGCAAAGTGGGTTGAGGGAGATTGGGTAGGTGAAGTTCACGATGGACAGAGCCTCGCTAAGCTGCAGGTAGCTGATGGCAAATTGATCGCTTGCTATGGTGGTACTATGAGAGTTCTACATGGCACTCACGAGCAACCATATTGGGGTGGGTTCAAGATTTACGACATAGAGGCAGATCCTTTAAATCCTAAGCTGCTCGGACAGTTTGAGTGCGAAGATGGTCCTGGAGTTCATCGTAGCTTCTATAATGGTGGAGACTACGCATATATTATGGGCAGTAAACGCAACTTCAGAGGGTATATCCTAAGAATTGTAGACATCTCGGATCCAACTAATCCGACAGAAGTAGGAAGCTGGTGGGCAGATGGACAGTATCTCGGTAACAAGAAGGCATCTGACATGCCGGAGGTTGGGACTGAGCCATTTATGAAGCTCCCTAATGGACATGCAATAACGGTAAAAGATGATGTCGTATATGCAGCTTTTCCTAATGTAGGATTTTGCATGATCGATGTACACGACAAGAGTAGACCTAGACTTCTTGGAAACGTCTCTCTAAATCCTCCATTCAGTAACGGTCAGTCGGGAGCAGCTGTGCATACAGCAATGCCTCTTGGGGATAGACCATTTGCCATTGTTACCACAGAAGGCGAGAGAACATGGTACTTCGATAACAATAGAGAAGAAGGAATGTTCCATAAGATTACTAGTCAGCCTATGAACATCATTGGAATGATTGAGACATCTGATAAAGAGAACCCAGCACTCATCTCTGTATTTCCATACCCAGAGGTACCAGAAGCGTATAAGAAGTGTCACGGAGAGAACTTCAACATCATCGATGGTCAGAGGGTGGTATTTGGACCACATAATATGTTCGATGCGTTCGGACAGGACTGCCTCGAGAGCAGAGATGACAGAGTGTATAACTGTCACTTCCAAGCGGGTCTTCGTATTTATGATGTTTCAGATCCGTTCGTACCAAAGGAGATTGCCTACTTCATGCCACCAGATCCAGAAGGTACTTGGTTTGATATCGATGAAGGTACGCTATTCCCTGGACCACATGTTGGACATGCTGAGGACTGCATAGTAGATGATAGAGGGTACATCTACGTGGATACATATCAGGATGGACTCTACATCGTTCGCTGCACAGTATAGATATAGCTTCTATGATATTACCTTTGTAAATATCAATAATATGTCACTAAACTTTGGCGACTTCCACTATTAGGAGGTCGCTATTTTTGTTACTTTTCTTTGATAAAGTGTCCAAAATAAAAAGGTATTGATTATTCTTATTTTAACCCCAATAAATCAAAGCAATTATTGAAGTTGTTAATATATATAAAAATTTTTAGGTATTTAGAGTATTGTTTGTTACAATAGTCAAGAATGTATCACAAGGATGATACGTTTGAAGGTATGATTGGAGGTAACAAAATGAAAGTAAATGCAAAATCTATCGATTTAGCGAAGGTACAGGCTGAGGCTGAAGAGTCATATCGCAAGGGATTCTTCTGCTGTGAGGCAGTTATGGAAGTTATTATGGATAACTTTGAGCTAGATGTTCCACATGAGATTATCAAGATGGCATCTGGTATGGCAATCGGTGTTGGTAAATCTGGATGTATCTGCGGTGCTCTCAACGGTGGGGTGCTGGCAATAAGCATGTTCTTCGGTAGAGATGAGCAAAGGGGGCCTAAGGATCCAGAGGTTGTAAAATGTATGAGCATGACAAATGAACTTCACGACTGGTTTAGAGAGAATAATACAAAGAAGGCAGCATGTTGCCGTGTTCTTACAAGAGAATTTGATATGAGCCAGGGTGGTCATAAGTCGCAGTGTATCTACTATACAGGAATGTGTGCTGCAAAGGCCGCAGAAATACTCGCTCGTGAACTCGGGATCGAGACTACTGGGGAAATCAAAGTCCTTTCTCATGACGACTATCTCAAGACTAGAACTACGCCACTTGAAGCTTAAAAATTGTTTTTGTAGAGAACGGAGAATGTGATTATGATTAAGAAAGTACCTTTTCCCATATGTGGTGTGATGCTTGGAACAGCTGCCCTCGGAAATCTACTACAGAGTTATTCGGAGACGGTTCGAAATATCTGTGGGATCTTGGCGGCATTTTTGCTGGTTTTAATACTGTTAAAGCTCGTAAAATATCCGAGTACAATAAAAGAAGATTTGGATACTCCTGTAATGGCTGGAGTAGCAGCAACTTTTCCAATGGCACTGATGATACTCAGTACCTACGTTAAACCATTTATAGGGCAAGGCGCATACTTTGTCTGGATATTCGCTATAGTATTACATGTCATATTAATCGTGTATTTCACAGCGAAGTTCTTGCTAAAATATGACCAGAAGAAGGTCTTCACGACTTGGTTCATCGTATATGTAGGAATTGCAGTTGCAGGAGTAACTGCACCTGCGTATGGAAAGACTGGATTTGGAGCAGCGACATTTTGGTTCGGCCTGATTACACTGATCCCACTTCTTGTAATAGTTATCAAGAGGTATGCAGTGCATCCGCTGCCAGAACCGGTAAAACCACTTAGTGGGATATTTGCGGCCCCTATGAGCCTTTGCATCGCAGCATATATTCAATCGGTTCAAGTGAAGAACTTTACGCTGCTTATGGCGATGTTCGTAGTCGCAACAGTACTGTATGTATATTCTCTAGTTGTCTCTCTTGGATTGCTGAAGAAGTTCTATCCGAGCTTTGCGGGTTTCACATTCCCTTTTGTAATCAGTGCGATTGCTACTAAGCAGACGATGGCATGTTCTGCTCTCATGGGGCATCCACTTCCATGGCTAAGCAACATAGTTCTAGCAGAGACAGTAATAGCAACGGCGTTCGTAGCATTTGTGTATGTTAAGTATATGGTGTTTATATTTGCTGGGAATGCAGGTCATGAAGGTAAATAACGTAGATGAATCAATAAGCGGAAATGCCCGCCAGAAGGTAAGGAAATAATCTTCTAAAAGAATCCTTTGAGATGAATATTAATAGACCGCGGCATATGCCGAGGTCTATTTTAGTGTGAACATATACTGATGTGCACTTCACGAAAAAAACATATAGTATTTCATTTTATATGTTGACACATGGGGGCTGTGATAGTAGACTATGTGTAGTGATTAGCACTCCATATTGATGAGTGCTAACAGAAAATTTGAGGACAGGAGGGAGAGCAATGGATATTAGTGAGAGAAAACTTCAGATCCTCCAGGCAATTATTACTGATTATGTTAAAAGTGCGGAACCTGTTGGCTCGCGGTCACTTGCTAAGAAGTATGGACTAGGCGTCAGCCCAGCTACGATTAGAAATGAAATGGCTGATTTAGAAGAGCTTGGTTACCTGACTCATCCTCACACTTCGGCAGGCCGTGTGCCTTCTGATAAGGCTTACAGACTCTATGTAAATAGTCTGATGAGTAAGCACGATCTTTCGCCAGAGGAAAAAGAGATTATTAACGAGAGAATGCAGGTGAGTGTGGCTGAGTTTAATCAGACACTTCAGCAGGCCGCAGAGCTTCTATCTGATATTACAAAACTTGCATCCTTTGCGATGACACCATCAGCAAGCTGCGACACGTTAAAGTTCATAAGGCTACTCCCAGTAGATGAAGCCACAATCGTGTTAATGATAGTTTCGGATACAGGTAATGTTAACAATACTACGCTTAAAGTGGATGTTCCATATACACCTGAGTCTCTAGAGGTTTTGAGCAAGTCGATGACGTATAACTATAAGGGGACTACGATAGATGAGGCCCTTAAGAAATCGATTATCGCAGATTTCAATTCTGACCTTGAGGCGATGAGTCCGCTAGCAAGCAAGATTATGCCTAACTTTATGAAGACGCTTGAGGATATGCTCAATGTCAATCTATACATGGAAGGCTTGACTAATATATTTAATATTCCTGAGTACAGTAGCATTGATAAGGCAAAGGCTTTTATCGAGCTAGTTAGCAAGAAGGATGAATTTGCGAAGGACATGCTCCAGCGTGATGATGGAATAATCGTGACTATAGGAGATGAAAATAACGATTCTTCGATGAAAGATTGCTCGCTTGTAACAGCGACATATCATGTAGATGGTAAATTGATAGGAAAGATTGGTGTAATTGGACCGACACGTATGAACTACAGCGAGGTTACTTCTATTATGGAGTATCTGACTGAGAACCTCAGTAAATCGTTCTTGCTAAGCGAGGGAAAGGAAATTAAGGATGACTGAAGAGAAAAAGATTAATGGCGATCAAGCTGAAGCTCAGACGAAAGCGACAGAAGAGCTTAAGACTGAAACTTCAGATTCAATAGATAACAATATGGAAAATGAAACAACATCAAAAGAAGATGAGCAGCCTGAATCCTCAGAAAGTTCCGAGGATAATGCTTCGGAGGTCGCTACAGAAGATAATAGCAAGAAAGCGGAAGCTGAAGAGAATGGCGATGCAAAATACCTCAGACTGATGGCAGAGTTTCAGAACTATAAGAAGCGAGTTGCAAAGGAGAAGTCCGATATACATTCTTATGCAAATGAAAAGATTGTAACTGAACTACTCGAGATACTTGATAATTTCGAGAGAGCGCTCGCGACTGATAATTCCACAGATGTAGAAGGTTATGCGCAGGGCATGAAACTTATCTTTGATCAATTGCTCGGAGTGCTCACGAAGTCTGGACTTGTGGAAGTGAAGGCTCTTGGTGAAGAGTTTGATCCTAACATGCATAACGCAGTTATGACAGCAGATAGTGAAGAGTACGACAGCAATAAGGTTTGTAGCGTGCTCCAGAAGGGATATACCCTTAACGGAAAGGTCATTAGACCTTCGATGGTTACTGTCGCAAAGTAGTGCGGTAGCACAAAAGGCGAGTACATAAAATTAGTAAATTAAGATTTCTTATATGAAAGGAAGTAAATAAAATGAGCAAGATTATTGGAATTGATTTAGGAACAACAAATAGCTGTGTAGCCGTTCTAGAGGGCGGAGAACCAGTGGTAATCGCAAATGCAGAGGGTGCAAGGACGACTCCATCTGTAGTTGCATTCACCAAGAACGGTGAGAGACTAGTAGGAGAGACTGCTAAGAGACAGGCTATAACTAACCCAGATAGAACAATCGCTTCTATCAAGAGACACATGGGCGAGAACTACACTGTAGAGATCGATGGCAAGAGCTACACTCCACAAGATATCTCAGCTATGATATTAGGAAAGCTTAAGGCAGATGCTGAAGCTTACCTCGGAGAGAAGGTTTCAGAGGCTGTAATCACAGTTCCTGCATACTTCTCCGATGCACAGAAGCAGGCTACAAAGGATGCTGGTAAGATTGCAGGACTCGATGTAAAGAGAATCATCAATGAGCCAACAGCTGCATCGCTAGCTTACGGACTAGACAAGGCTGACGGATCACAGAAAATCCTCGTATACGACCTAGGTGGCGGTACATTCGATGTATCTGTACTTGAACTAGGAGACGGAGTATTTGAGGTACTAGCTACAAACGGAGATACACATCTCGGCGGAGATGACTTCGATAACGCAGTTCTAAACTTCCTAGCTGACTCCTTCATGGCAGAGCACGGAATAGATCTTAGAAAAGACAACATGGCTCTACAGAGACTAAAGGAAGCTGCAGAGAAGGCTAAGAAAGAGCTATCAAGTGCTCAGACAACTAAGATTAATCTGCCATTCATCACAGTTTCTGAAGCTGGCCCACTTCACATGGATATGGATCTTACAAGAGCTAGATTTGATCAGCTCACTAGCGATTTAGTGGATAGAAGTATTGAGCCTATGAAGAAGGCTATGGCAGATGCTGGAGTAACTAACGCTGACATCTCTAAGGTAATCCTCGTTGGTGGTTCAACTCGTATTCCAGCAGTTCAGGCAGCAGTTCAGAAGGTAACCGGTAAAGAACCATTTAAGGGAATCAACCCTGACGAGTGCGTTGCAGTAGGTGCTTCAATTCAGGCTGGTGTACTTACAGGAGAGGTAAATGACGTGCTTCTGCTCGACGTTACTCCACTATCACTTTCAATTGAGACACTAGGTGGTGTAGCAACTAAGCTAATCGAGAGAAATACTACTATTCCAACTAAGAAGAGTCAGATTTTCTCGACAGCAGCAGACAATCAGACAGCGGTAGATGTTCACGTAATGCAGGGCGAAAGAGAGATGGCTGCCGACAATATCACACTGGGCAGATTCCAGCTCACAGGTATCGCTCCAGCTCCTCGTGGAATTCCGCAGATTGAGGTTACATTTGACATCGATGCCAACGGTATCGTAAATGTAAGTGCTAAGGACCTAGGAACTGGAAAAGAGCAGCAGATCACGATCACGTCTTCAACTAAGCTTTCTGAGGATGAGATTAACGCTAAGATCAAGGAAGCTGAGCAGTATGCTGAAGAGGATAAGAAGAAGAAGGAAGAAGTCGAGGTTAAGAACCAGGCTGAAGGAATGCTCTTCGAAACCGAAAAGCAGATGAATGAACTCGGTGACAAGGTTACAGCTGATGAGAAGTCTAAGGTTGATGCTGCAAGGGAAGACCTTAAGAAGGCTGTAGAAGCTAACGATGTTGAAGATATCAAGGCTAAGATTGAGGCTCTAACACAGGCATTCTATCCAATTTCATCGAGAATCTATCAGGAAGCTCAGCAGGCTCAGGCAAGTGCTGCAGGATCTGGTGAGCAGGCACAGGACAGCGCACAGAGTGCAGGTCCAAATGGCAACACTGTAGATGCTGACTATGAAGTGGTAGACGAAGACAAATAAGTCTAAATACAGCAGGTGATTACTGCCGGCACCTAGTGCCGGCAGTTCACTGATTTAATAAATTTATCGTTGGAAGGAAATAATATGGCAGAAAAAAGAGATTATTATGAGGTGCTGGGCATCCAGAAAGGCGCTTCCGAAGACGAAATCAAGAAAGCATATCGTAAGATGGCGATGAAATATCATCCTGATAAGAATCCAGGAGATAAGGAAGCTGAAGAAAAATTCAAGGAAGCCAATGAAGCATACGCTGTATTGTCGGATCCTGATAAAAAGAATAAGTATGATAGATTTGGACACGCAGGAGTAGATCCAAATGCAGGTTTTGGTGGTGGAGCAGGAGCAGGAGCAGGCTTTGGTGGCTTCGGTGGCTTTGAAGATATATTTGATATGTTCGGCGGTGGCTTTGGTGGCTTCGGCGGACGCAGTGCTAGGAGGAATGGTCCTCGCAAGGGAAATGACCTACAGAAGTCGATTACAATCGAGTTTACAGAAGCGATATTTGGCTGCAGAAAAGAAATCAAGCTAACAAAAGAAGTTAAATGTAAAACTTGTAATGGTGAAGGAACAGCCCCAGGAACACATAAGCATACTTGTGAGAAGTGCGGTGGAACTGGTCAGGTGTCTAGTGTATCGCAGACTCCTTTTGGTACTTTCCAAAATGTGACTACTTGTAATGCATGCGGTGGAACTGGTCAGGTAATAGATAAACCTTGCCCTGATTGCCACGGCAAAGGTTCAGTTAGAAAGACTGTTACACTTAAAATTGATATTCCGGCAGGAGTTGATAGCGACAGCATCATTCCAATTCGTGGAGAGGGCGAGCCTGGTGTAAATGGAGGTCCGTCCGGAGATCTGTATATTGTTATCAACGTAAAGCCACACAAGATTTACAAGAGACGTGGTGATGACCTATATCTGACGATGCCTATTTCATATGATCAGGCAGTTCTCGGTGACAAGGTTAAAGTTCCGGGTTTCAACGAGACATATTCGTACACACTGGCTCCAGGAACTCAGACGGGTTCAAACTTTAGGCTGAAGGGCAAGGGTGTTAAGAACCCTAGAACTGGTAGATATGGCGACCTCTATGTAAAGGTTAATATCGAGGTTCCTACTAAACTCAGCTCGAAGGAGAAGAAGGCTATTAAGAATATGGCTGAGGAGTTCTCCGAGGACTCATATCCACGCAAGAAAGAGTTTAATAACCTCAAGTTTGATAAATAAGAACAAAGAGCGAAGACTTAAAAACTGGTTTTCGCTCTTTTGTTTGTAATAAATTTACTAAAAAAATTGAAAATTACGAACTAAATAATAGAAAAATTATGACAAGATAAGGCATAAAAAACAATGGGGGATGTATGAAGGTAAACGATTTAAATACTCTACTTGATGAACCATGTGTTATTGACAGTATCTTTTCCCTCTGATACAATAAAAATTTAGGAGGTGTTATATGTCTAAACAAAAAATTAATCGCTTTGTCGGATCTATTGGAGCTTTTATTGGAATCCTTGTCTTTGTTGCATATATTCCACAAATTATCGCTAACTTACAAGGAGAAAAAGCTCAACCATTCCAACCACTATTCGCAGCAGCTTTTTGTTTAATTTGGGTAATCTATGGTTGGACAAAAGAACCTAAAAAAGACTGGATCCTCATCATTCCCAATGCAACTGGAGTGATATTAGGAGGTTTAACTTTTATTACTTCTTTATAAAAATTATATAAACAAAACAGCAACTTCATAAATAAGTTGCTGTTTTTTTCTGCTACTAAAATTAGTTGAATATAGCATAAATCCGTTATTACCGCAGTGCCTCATCCAGCACATCCTTGATGTGACCTCTGCACTCCTCGTAGCTTTCAAATAGATGAGCCTCATATTTCTTCTCACCATCGATGAACATCGAAGGTGTAGCATAGTAATCGTAGTTTGCGATGATCTCAGGATGTTCATTCTCCTCAATCCATTCAACCTCGACTTTGCCGTACTCTGGATTCTCCTCGATGAGATCAGCGAGAGCCTTTTTTCCCTGCACGCAGTATGGGCAGCCTGCGTATTCAAATGCTGTAATCTTTTTCATAACTTTTCCCTTTCTACTTATACATAAATATTAGTGTTAGTTTTAATTAAATAGCTTGATTTTCAAGTATTTTTATCATAAGTATATTTTTAGTATCTAAATTATCATTGTGCAATCGTTCATGTGGGAGCACATATATTGTGGTCACCAATGCTATTCAAGTACCAATGAGACAGGGCAGTGGTCACTGCCGTACACATCAGTTAATATAGAAGCCTCTTTGATTTTAGGTTCTAGTCGATTAGACACGATAAAGTAGTCTATGCGCCAACCAGCGTTGTTGGCACGAGCGTTGAAGCGGTATGACCACCATGAGTATACCCCTGTAGTTTCAGGTTGTAGATATCTGAATGTATCAGTAAATCCGGATGCGAGGAGCTCTGTCATCTTGCCACGTTCCTCATCGGAGAACCCAGCACTTCCGCGATTACTCTTCGGGTTCTTGAGGTCGATTTCCTGATGTGCAACGTTGAGGTCACCGCAGTATACGACAGGTTTCACTTTGTCTAGCTCAGTCATATAAGCTCGCAGGTCGTCCTCGTATTCCATCCTGTAGTCAATTCTCTTAAGCTCGTTCTGAGCGTTTGGCACGTATGCGCATATTAGGTAAAAATCATCGTATTCAAGCGTGATTACACGACCTTCGTCATTGTGCTTTCCATCGATTCCGTATGTGACACTTAGCGGCTCTTCTTTTGCAAAAATCGCAGTTCCTGAGTAACCCTTTTTCTCCGCATAGCTGTAATATTCGTAATAACCCTCTGGGTGGAAGTCAGCTTGACCTTCCTGCATCTTGGTTTCTTGAAGACAGAAAAAGTCAGCATCGAGTTCATTAAAAATCTCTTCGAACCCTTTCTTTAGAACAGCTCTGAAACCGTTTACGTTCCATGATATAAATTTCATTTTATAATCTTCCTTTGTCTTAATTGGCAATTTCATTATCTCACAAGGTTCTGCAATATTGGCATATCAATTTCTGCATCATCATAATAGCTTCTTGATTTTGAAGCTCGTCATGACAGAATCCTTGTATTTTCCTATCCCTGTAACTATAGCATATCCTGTGCCAGGAGATGTGTTCTTAATGTATGCAACTCTATAATCTTTATCTTCGCTAAGCTCCTTGCCGCGGTCGTAAACCACGATACCAGGCTTAACAGCAAATCCGAGATACCTTGAGCTGTGGCTTTTAAGCTGCACATTGCATCTTTCAATCGACCTCTTACCAATTGCGCTAGATCTTTGAGACCGATATGTATCCTTTGGATTTAGATACATGAAGTTGAGATCAACGTTCTTGCTTATACCTGGAACAGTAGCTTTATCGGTGCTCTGCCACATCATATATTTACCTTTGTATGTGGCCTGCGTATGATATTGAGCAAGCCAAATGTTTGTGCTTTTAGATAGCTCGTACCCGCTCGCATAGTGCATTAGAAAATCATAGTTTCCGTAGACCATTGTTTCGTAGCCACGCCCCCAGCCTCTCTTTGCAAATGCTAAAGCGTTTTTATTAATTCCCGAAGTTCCGAGGGAACCAGAATTTATCGCTCTAGCCAGCCTACCACCGTTATATAGCTCGTAGTCCATTACTATCGGTAGGTCGATGCGGTATTTGTCTGCCAGGTTAGCTAGATAATCAGCTTCGGCTGCTGCTTCTTCAGTCGTTGTAGCTTGTGAGTATATGTACACTCCGACCATTAGACCTGCATCAGATGCGCCTTTAATGTTCTTTTCGAACTTAGTATCCTTATGGAGATTCCCCTTTGAAGCATCCCTGAAGCCAGCGCGTATATATACGAAATCGACACCGGACTTCTTAACTTTATGCCAATCGATATTATCTCCCTGTGCATATGAAACATCAATCCCCGTGGATATCACGTATCCTTTAAACCTAGCATCATGCGTAAAATTGCCGTACTCAAAAGGGATACTGCGCATAGAGTGGAGAATGATCACAATCAAAATCGCCAATAGTCCGATAATAGAAAATGCCACCTTGAACTTGTTCTTCTTTATCTTGCGTATAGACTTGCGCTTAAATGAGTTCCATTTTCGTTTCCAATATTTCTTAATCCTTGAGCGAAGGCCATCTCGTTTTCTCGTAGATTTTCTGCGCCTTCGTCTTGATGAATTGTTTTGTCCTTGTCTCATTCTAATCCTCGTCAATCCCGATATCGTTTCCGATTACGTGAGCAAACTTTATCGATGATTTTCCAAATTTATCCCTTATCTCATCCATCGCTTTAGCTATATTTTCATCTTTTTCGCTTCTCTGTTTCTCGTCTGTTGTAGCGCCCATCGTAAATATGGTGAGCTGACCATCGTCCGGTGAATCTGTCAGGTCTATTGCTGTTACAGTAAGAAGTCTTATTGGCTTATTCGTAAAATTTAGATCGCTAATTAACTCTACTGCAGCATTTCTAAATGCTGCAGGGCTACTGATTGGGCTCGGTAATCGCTTTTGTTTCGAAAACCTTTTAAATTCAGGCGTAGTGATCTCTATTTTAACACCACGTGCCCATTTATCATGCCTTCTTAAGCGAGTGCTGACTTTGTCTGTTAATTCTGTCAAGGCAATCCCTACGTCGTCGGCACCCATTAGATTGCGCCTAAATGTCATGCCGTGTCCAACTGACTTGATGTCCTCGCGATTGTCGTATGCTCTAACGGGATTATCGTCTAGGCCATTTGCATACTTATAGAGATTTACGCCATGGACTCCAAAGGTCCTGGAAAGCAGCAACTGGTCTGCATGAGCTAAGTCTCCAATCGTGTGAATTCCAAGGCTGCTTAGCTTAGTAGCGGTCGATCTGCCTACAAAGAACATTTCAGAAACAGCCATCGGCCATAATAATTCTTTAAAATTACTTCTTGAAATAACTGTAGTTGCGTTAGGTTTCTTGTAATCGCTTCCCATCTTTGCAAATATCTTATTGAACGATACACCTGCAGATAGTGTGAGACCAAGTTCGCGGTACACACGCTCTCTTATATTGTCAGCTATGATTTTCGCATCACCGAGCAGCATTTCGCTAGCGGTCACATCTAGCCATGATTCATCAACGCTGAATGGTTCCACAAGATCTGTATACTCCAAATATATCGAGTTAAGCATATGACTATACTCGCGATATTTGTCGTGATGGGGAGGTATTGTTACAAGTTCTGGACATTTTCTCTTTGCAGACTGAATAGTCTCGGCTGTTACAACACCGAACTTTTTTGCAAGTTCGTTCTTGGCTAAAATTATTCCATGCCTGCTATCGGGATCTCCTGCGACTGCAACGGGTTTATCCTTTATATCGGGGCGTGACAAAAGCTCGACAGAAGCATAGAAGCTATTCATATCACAATGTAGTATTCGTCTATCGGAGTTCATGCTGCAGTCCTTTCATAAGTTGGTTCTGTACTATTATAAACGATTTTGGAAGTTTGCGAACGGGTGTTTTTAAATATAAGAAAGGCGAGCTCAAAGGAGCTCGCCTAATATTTTTATTCAATATGCTGCTTATAATAAAGTCAACTTAGTGAAATCCGATTCCAGCAATTAAGGTACCGATTCTAAGTGCGAAGAGTGCAAATGAAACCCACATTACTGGGGAAACTTCCTTAATCTTTCCTCCGATAACCTTAAGTAGCACCCAAGAAATCATACCGAACATGATTCCGTTTGCTATGGAATAAGTAAAAGGCATGAATGTGATTGCGCAGAATGCAGCAGCAGTATCAGCGATATCAGAGTCAAAGTCGATATTCTTGATAGACGACACCATCAATAATCCTACATACATAAGCGCTGGAGTTGTAGCAAATCCAGGGATAGCTAGGAATACTGGTGAGAAGAATAGTGCTACTGCGAACATAACAGCAGATGTAACTGCAGTAAGACCTGTCCTACCTCCAGCAGCTACTCCGGCACTCGACTCAACGTATGAAGTTACTGTTGAGGTTCCCACGATAGCTCCGAATATTGTTCCGAATGCATCAGCGAGAAGAGCGCCTTTAGCACGAGGAAGATTTCCATTTTCGTCGAGAAGATTTCCCTTAGATGCAACTCCGATAAGTGTTCCTACAGTATCAAATAAGTCAACGAACAGGAATGAGAATGTGATAACTAAGAAGTTAATCAGATTCTGTGAAATCCAAGCGAAGTCAAACTGTCCGATGTGCGGTGCGGATGGAATACTGAAAATCTTTGCAGGTACTAGTGAGAACGCGCCAGCAGCAGGATCTACGTGGTACCAACCAGTCTTTTCTGCGATAATTCCGAGAATCCATGTGATGAGGATACCCCATAGAACTGCACCAGGGACGTTCTTGCGAACCATAGCACAGATACAGAAGAATCCGATCATAGCAAGTACAAACTGTGGTGTTCCAACGTGACCGAGATCAACGAGTGTTGCAGTGCTGCTGATTACAATACCTGCACCCTTTAGTCCAACGAGTACGATAAATAATCCGATACCCGCTGTGATTCCATACTTTAGGTTAGCAGGTACTTCGTTAACAAGCTTTTCACGGAAGCTAGTTAGTGAAAGAAGAACGAATACGATACCTTCTATAAGTACTGCGGCAAGTGCGATTTTCCATGGGTCATTAATCCCTGCCTTGGCCATAGGTATGCAGACCGAGTAAGCGAAGTATGCGTTTAGTCCCATTCCTGAAGCTAGTGCAACAGGATAGTTTGCGAAGAATGCCATGAATAGTGTCGCTACAGTTGCGGAAACTGCAGTAGCTGTGAAAACAGCCGCCCCGTCCATGCCTGCAGCAGAGAGAATGTTAGGGTTTACTGCCAGGATATATACCATCGATAGGAATGTGGTAATTCCGGCAATAATCTCAGTACTTGTGGTAGTACCGTGTTCCTTAAGTTTAAAAAACTTTTCCATAAAGATAACTCCTTCTAGTGATAAATAATTTCTTTTAAATATTTGAATAGCTCATATAATAGCCTATTCGTGATAGAATAATTATAGGTTGCATAAAGACCGACTTCAAGAAAGGTTCACACAAATTAGTGGCTTAAAATGATATATCAGTCATAAAAAATGATTTTTCCGAACTTTGCAACGTGTAAAGCGGTGGAATGTTCAAGGAAGCAGCGGAAACCGCCGAGAACCCATGTATTTATTTTAACTATATAATAGACTTTGATATTGAGAAAATCTATAATGTATCACCATAAGCGATTTTAGAAGTTATTTATACGGTATTGAGGTTGGAAAAATGTCAGATATTAATATTGATAACAAAGCTTATAAGAAAAAAATTCTGCTCACTGGTGGCGCTGGGTATATTGGCAGTCATGTTGCTGTTTCGCTTCTCGAATCGGGATTCGATATCGTAATAGCTGATAACCTTAGTAATTCCAGTGAAGAATCGCTCTCGGGAATTCGAAAAATTACGGGAAGAGATTTTACGTTCTATAATATAGATGTTTGCGATAAGTCACTCCTTGTGGACTTATTTGAAAAAGAAGAGTTAGATGCGGCTATACATCTAGCTGGATACAAGGCTGTCGGAGATGCGGTTAAGTCACCGCTTAAATATTACCGAAACAACATTGCGTCTACCACATCGTTGCTCGAGGTGATGGATAATTACGGTGTGCGCAAGATTATACTTAGCTCATCCGCAAATGTATATGGCGAGTCAAGCGTTGTGCCAGTTACCGAGGGTTGTGAGACCGGGAATTGTACAAATCCTTATGGTCGGACTAAGTGGGTTCAAGAGGAGATGCTAAGGGATGTATTCACCTCTGATGATAGGTGGAATATAGTGATTCTCAGATACTTCAATCCGGCAGGCGCCCATCCGAGTGGTCTGATTGGCGAGATGTATGGAAAGTCTCCAAGCAATATCGTCCCGTCGCTTGCTCTTGCGGCAAATGGAGATATTCCGTACTTTAAAGTGCTCGGCACTAGATATAATACGCCTGATGGTACAGGTATTAGAGATTATATTCATATAACAGATCTAGCTAATGGGCACGTTATGGCTATAAAAAAGCTTTATAGTCAGCCGAATGTATATACATATAATCTTGGAACTGGTCGTGGATACAGTGTGTTAGAAACCATTAAGGCTTTTGAAAAAGCCTCAGGTAGAGAGATCCCATACAAGATAGAAGCTGCGAGAGATGGTGATATAGCAGAAATGTATGCTTGCAGCGATAAGGCTAGAGAAGAGCTTGGATGGACTGCAAAGTACGGGATAGAGGATATCTGCAGATCGGCTTGGAATTGGCACAATAAAATATATTAATTTAAATTAATAAATCTACAGGTGGTGTATGAAAATAAATACATGCATCACCTTTTAAAATGGAATATTGCGTGTAGACTTTAAGTCTAACAGGCTGTAAAATTAGTCTAACAAATTACTCGTTAAGTTTTAGCGGCAGAGTGTTGCTGCTTTTTTAATAGAAGGAGGAGAATTAAGATGAAGGCAAAGAGATTGTCTAAGAAGCTTCATGCGCTAATAGTCGTTGCTGCGATGATAGTTGCCCAGCTTGCTGCTGTGCTTCCAACGTCTGCTGCAAGCAACGTATTACCTGTTGCGCAGTATGTTACCCAAGTAGGAAGCTCTACTGGTGGAGCAGGTGGTAACAGTTCGACGTATAACGGAACTGTGAAGCTAAAGATTCCAATGTCAAAGGTTCTTGAACCTAATGAGACAGAGATGGCAAATGCTGCTGCAAATGGTCTGTACCCACACGGAAGAGAGGGGAAAAATAGAATAGCTTACATCGAGTACAATGTAACTTTTCCTGAAGATGTGAATCTCGGCAATATATCTGTAGCAAACTCTGTATCATACATAAATAGTAACAGGATAGTTAAGACTGTTAATGGCAGGACTGTAAACTTCAAGATGTATCTGAACGATGTTAACTGGCAGGGCATCTATAATGCATATCTTGCAGATAAGGCGAATCCAAATGCTCATACTGTAGATATCAGCATTCCTTATAGCGTTACAGCTAACGATAAGGCATCAGCTGCTAGAATGGAGGGAGAGCGCATCGTTGGAAAGGGTGATTTCTCGTTCTATCCATCTGGATTTTTGGCTTTGATTGGTTCTGGCCTTGAGACATACAACACTGACGTAGCAAGCGTTGGTTTTACAAGTAATCTAACACAGTATTTCCCTCAGGATTTGACTACTACAGGAGATCTCGAGGGTGACATCCTCGTCGGCAATGAGACTGAACACAGTGCTGTGTATGAGGCTCAGAAGGATGATACCATCGACTTCACAGGCAACCTCAATGTAAAGCCTATAAAGGACGAGCTCACAAGATTAGAGAATCAGTTTAACGGAGCTGTGGCTGCTGGAATTAACGTCGAAAATATCGACACAACCTTTAATGCTTCAATTGAACTTCCTTCTGGTATGAAGTTCAAAGATGCGAATCCAACTGTTCAGCTGCTTGGAGCAAATGGCAAGTTTGAAATTACTAATTCTTCATTAAATGGTAATAAGGTTGATGTCACCATTAAGCTTAAGAATTCTAATAATATTAGAACCTACAACGAGCTAAAGAGTGCGGTGTCCGCAGTGGACGACAACTTAAAGGTTGTTGTTAAGGGTGCGCAGTTCACATCTGCTGCAACTGCAGATACAAACTATACGGTAATAGGTAAGGTTAGCGGAAGCTTCAAAGCAAAGGCTACCAATACAGTAAGCAACAAGGTGATAAACTTTAACTATGCATGGAACGGGAAGCAGAGTGCAGCAGGTTCAGATGCAACTAACCCATCTGACCTAAGCAGGATATCTTTCACCCTTAAGTATAAGCAAGCACCTACAGTTGTAACAGACGTTAGAGACCTTGAGGGCGATATACTCATCGGAAATGAAACAGAGCACAATCAGGTATATGTAACAGGTAGAAACGACACGCATGAAGTCACTGGTCTGCTAAGAGTGAAGCCTGTAAAGGATCAGATGACTCAAATCGAGAATCACTATAGTAATCCTATTGCTAATCAAATCAGCCTCGATGGTGTAGATACAACCTTTACTGCAAGCCTTGAATTACCAAATGAAATGACATTTGGCAGTGGTACTCCAAGTGCAACTCTTGAAGGTGGCAACAATGTGTTCAAAATCACTGATGTTACTCGCACAGGCAACAAGGTTGTCGTTACTATCAAGCTTGTAAAGACTTACACTAACTATGAAGATCTAGCTAGAGATATCAGATCCGTAAGCGATGATCTAAAGGTGAAAGTCGGTGGAGTTAAGTTTACAAATGCTGCATTTGTTAACACCAACTATACGATGAAAGGTGAAGTTGGTGGAGTATTTAAAGCAAAGGCAACTCATATACCTAGTGGCAAGGTTGTAAACTTTAATCTAAAGTGGAACGGTAAGCAAACTGCAGATGGAGCGGATGCAATTGCCCCAACAGATCTCAGTAAGATTACATTTACTTTAAAGTATGCTCCAGAGACGACTCCTGTTACACCAGTGAAGCCAAATAAGCCTGCTAAGCTTAGCAAAGTTGTTAAGACTGGCGATACTTCAGATGTTCTGCTATATATGCTCATAATGGGTGGTGCGGTAGCAGGTGTTGCTGGTGCAGCTGGACTCAAGAGAAGAGAAGAGAGATAATTAATCATAAGATTTCTCAAAACATTTTAATAATGAAAAAGACGCCGATTAGTCGGCGTCTTTTTTTCTTAAATTTAGTGTGACATACGAACGTGAATATGCTACATTTGTAATGATGACAATATTAGTCAACATTGTGGGTATTTTTATAAGGAGGAAATTATGAATACGAGATTTATTTCTGTATCTAAGAGGCTCATTGTCCTTACCTTGTCATGCATTATGCTGCTCGGTATAACACCGATTATGGAAAAAGCTTTTGCAGAGACCATTCATAATGATGTTGTTACTGAAGTCAAACTAACGAAGGCGGATTTAGTTACACCAGCAACATGGGCGGATGTGACAACTAGGATGCAGCTTGTAGTTAAGTTTGCTTTGAATAATAGAGTTCATTCGGGAGACAAGACTATTATCCATGTCCCTAATGAATTTGAAATCGTGAAGAGAGAGTCTTTCGCTATCAAGAGCCCTTCAGGCGAGACTATCGCTAATGCGGTTACAGACCCTGATGCGAAGACAGTTACGATTACATATGCCAATTATGTAGATAGTCACTCTGATATATCTGGTTCACTCCATGTCACTGTAAAAATTGATACAGATGTCGTTACATCTGGTCAGACGATGAGACTGCGTCTGGTTATGGACGGTGGACATGGATTTGACATCAATCCATTTGTATATGCTGGCGTTCGTAGAGATAATCCGGATGAACACCTGTATAAGAGAAGCTACTTCGATAACAACGATCCTACAATTGTGCGCACCAGAATCCGTGTAAACGGCAAGGGTGGCAATTTTCAGAAACTCACAGTAAAAGACATGATCGAAACGCCAGCTGTTTCGTATGACAAGAACAGCTTTAGGATTACGAAGGGTAGGTGGGAGATTGGAGCTGATGGATACTTTGCTCTAAAGAATGAAGTTGACGTAACAAATCAGATTCCGATTAACTTTAATGGCAACAGCTTCACTATTGATTTCACTAACGTGCAGGGAGAAGGCTACTACATAAAGTATGATATGAAGCTTTCATATAGACCCGTCAATCAAGAAATTGTCAACAACAGAATTAGTGGCTATAATGACACTCAGGTGCTTATGGACGAAGTAATACGAGCTGTATATCAGGAGTCTGGTGGTGAGGCAAACGGCTACCACTTTACTATCAAAATCCACAAGGAAAATGAAAATGGTGATAGCTTGAGTGGCGCTGTTTTCGAAGTTATCAGAGACTCTTCGGGTGTTAAAGTTGGGGAGATTACTACAGACAGCAATGGTAATGGAAGCCTTGGAGGACTTCTGAAGGATAAGTATACGATAAAAGAGAAAAAAGCTCCAGAAGGATATATGCTATCCACGGAGACTGTTAAGGTAGTTCCAGCGGACTTCGGCCCAGATAAGTCTGTTACGAAGATTATTAAGAACAGCCAGGTTCCAGGAGAGACTAGCGTAACGGTGACTAAGCGCCGGGATGACAGAAACGACAAGAACAATAGTCCTAAGACTGGTGATTCAAGCAAACCTGTTCAATCTGCACTTGTGCTATGTGCCTCTTCGGTTATACTCGCGGTAGTTACAGCTAAAAAAAGACGTAAAAATATTCAGTAGCAAGTTCGGTAATAAGACCATTGAACTTTTACAATGATGAATAGCTATGCAAGCAGGTGCTCGAATACTTACGAATTATGAAATAAGGCGGCAATCAGCTAGGTATTAGATGATTGCCGTTTTTTACATATAAAAGCTTGAAAACTACTCAAATATACTTGCAATAATAAGGCTCGTGACCTATAATATATAGGCATCTTTGTGTTCAAATGCATGGATGTAGTAAGTAATAATCACATCGTGAAGTTGCCGCGGTGCCTATTGAAGGTTGAAGGCTAGTGTTCACGGTGGAAGTAACAACCGGAGGTTAATTATGTCAGTAGTATCAATGAAACAGCTTTTAGAAGCAGGTGTTCATTTCGGACACCAGACTAGAAGATGGAACCCTAAGATGGCTCCATATATCTTCACAGAGAGAAATGGAATCTACATTATCGATCTTCAGCAGACTATTCAGAGAATCGACGATGCTTATGATTTCATCAGAAAAGTAGCAGCAGATGGAGAGCCAATCCTATTCGTAGGAACTAAGAAGCAGGCTCAGGCTGCTATTAAGGACGAGGCACTACGTTCAGGAATGTACTTCGTTAACGAGAGATGGCTCGGTGGTATGCTCACAAACTACAAGACTATCAGCAAGAGAATTGCTAGACTAGCTGAGATTCGTGAGATGGAAGCCGATGGCACTATCGACAAGTATGCTAAGAAGGAAGCTCTCAAGATTAGACAGGAAGCTGATAAGCTAGAGAAGTTCCTCGGCGGAATCAAGGACATGAAGGGCATGCCTGGTGCAATGTTCGTAGTAGATCCTAAGAAGGAAAAGATTGCTGTTAAGGAAGCAAGAACACTTGGAATCCCAGTTGTAGGTATCGTAGATACAAACTGTGATCCAGATGATGTTGATTACATCATCCCTGCTAATGATGATGCTATCAGAGCTGTTAAGCTAATCACTTCTGCAATGGCAGATGCTGTAATCGAGGCAAAGCAGGGCGAGAGCTTCGATGCTAGCGAGGTTCCAGCTGAGGAAGCTGAGACTGAAGCAGAAGCATAAATTAAAGAGATTTTTATAAACGCATAATATAACAAGTGAATGCCGTCCGGACCGAGAACTAACCCGGCTCGGGCGGTTATTTAGTAAGGAGGACACAATGGCTGTAACAGCTGCACTAGTCAAGGAGCTTCGTGAACTTACAGGTTCCGGAATGATGGATTGCAAGAAAGCACTAGTTGAGACAGATGGAGACATCGATAAGGCAGTAGACTGGCTTCGTGAGAAGGGAATCATGAAGGCACAGAAGAAGTCCGGCAGAATTGCTGCTGAAGGACTCGTAAGAATTGCTTTTGGCGAAGGCAACAAGGTTGCTGCAATCGCTGAGGTTAACTCTGAGACTGACTTCGTATCAAAGAACGAAGAGTTCGTTGAATTTGTTGAAGCAATTGCTGCTGAAGCACTTGTAAAGGGTGACCTAGATATGGATGTTTTCTTAGAAGAGCCATTCCAGGGATCTACTGTTAAGGAAGTTCTGACAGCAAAGGTTGCTAAGATCGGAGAGAACCTTAACATCAGAAGATACACTAGAGTTGAGGAAGATGGCGTTGTTTACACCGGCTACATCCACGGTGGCGGCAGAATCGGTGTTGTTATCGGAATCAAAACTGATGCTACACCTGCAGAGGTAGAAGCTTGCGGCAGAGACGTTGCTATGCAGGTTGCTTCTATGAACCCTAAGTTTGTAGATGAAGATGGTGTTGATCCTGAGTACATCGAGAACGAGAAGAAGATTCTCACTGAGCAGGTTCTAAACGAAGGTAAGAAGCCTGAGATGGTTGAGAAGATTGTTGCTGGCAAAATCAAGAAGGAGCTCAAGGAAGTTTGCCTTGTTGACCAACCTTTCGTTAAGGACAGTGACCTAAGCGTAGGACAGTATGTTGAGAAGTGCGCTAAGGAAATCGGCAAGGATATGAAGGTTGTATCCATGGTAAGATTCGAAGTTGGCGAAGGAATCGAGAAGAAGGAAGATGACTTTGCTGCTGAAGTTGCTGCAGCGGTTCAGGGCTAACCTATACTCGTAGTAAGCACTATACAAATAGAATTAAAATCTCGATATTCGTGATATGTCGGGTAATGACACAGCGTGGCCACTGGCTGCGCTGTTTTTTATATGAATAATTTATGAATTGAGAGCAACGATCTATAAAAAAACAATTGTAGCTGAATTATATTGAACTTACACGCACAAATATTTATAATTGTTTTGTATATAGTACATAAAACTATGATTATGACATTATGGAGGTTTTCAATGAGCGACGTAAGCAAGCTAGCACCACAGGAAGTGTTTAGATATTTCAAGGAAATCAGTGATGTTCCACGTTCATCATCACACAATGAGAAGATTAGCGCATACCTCGTTAATTTTGCTAAGGAGCACGAACTAGAATATTACCAGGACGAATCTGGCAATGTGATTATCTGGAAGGACGGAACTCCTGGATATGAGAACTCTGACATGGTTATGATTCAGGGGCACATGGATATCGTTGCGGAGAAGACAGAGGATAGCACTCATGATTTCCAGAACGATCCACTAGAGCTTGTTATAGATGGGGATTTCCTAACCGCTAACAAGACTACTCTTGGAGCAGATGACGGTGCTGCTATCGCAATGGGGCTTGCTCTTCTCGACTCGACAGACATCCCTCATCCACCACTAGAATTTATCGCTACTGTTGATGAAGAAATAGGTATGCTAGGTGCGTACGCGCTGGATGGATCGAAGATTAGATCCCGCAAGGTAATTAACATTGACTCTGAGGAAGAAGGTATAATCACTGTTGGATGTGCAGGAGCAGTGGATATCTTTACAAGTTTCCCTGCGGATAAAAAGCTCGTTAATGGCGTTAAGTACAAATATGTAGTTGATGGACTCCTTGCTGGTCACTCTGGACTAGATATTCATCAGGAACGTGCAAATGCTGGGCAGATTGTCGCTAGATTATTCCTCGATGCTAGAGAAAAGGCTGAGCTTAATATTGTGTCTATAAATGGCGGAAGAGCTACTAACGTAATCCTCGGAAAGGTAGACGGTGAAGTAATCGTTGCTACCTCAGATGTTAAAGCATTTGAAGAAAGCATTGCAGCATCTACTGAGGAAATTAAGGCTGAATACCGCACTTCGGACCCAGGAATCACAGTATCTATTGAAGCTGTCGGTGAAGCATCGGAAGAGGCTGTAGATACTGTATGCCAGGATAATTTCTTTAAGTTCCTAGTCGCTTGTCCTACAGGAGTGGAGCACTACAGTGTAGAGCTCAAGGGCCTTGTTGAGACATCACACTCAATCGGGGTTGTAAAGCTTGAGGACGGCAGACTAATTACTAAGTCGATGTCTCGTTCAAGCGTGAACTCACGTAACAGGCTGCTCGCAAGAAAGATTGGTATCATTGCAGAAGCTCTTGGAGCAGAGGTTGAACATGGTAGCTCATACGGAGCATGGGAATTCAATAACAAGTCAGATCTTCTTGATGTGTGCATCAACGCCTATAAGGAGCAGTATGGTGAAGAGCCAGTGGTAAGCGCAATGCATGCTGGAATTGAGTGCGGAATCTGGGCTGAAAAGGTAGGAAAGGTCGATGCTGTTTCTATCGGGCCAGACATGACAGGCGTACACTCGGTGAATGAGGAACTTTCCATCCCTTCGACAGAGAGAACTTGGGATTACCTAAAGCTAATCCTGTCTCACTGCAAGTAACGGGCTGTGAGATAGTGAATTAAAAAGCCGTATTGAATCGTTAAATAAATAGTGATATATTAATAAAGACAGGAATAGTTGCATGATTATTCCTGTTTTTTAAACTAGTTGAGTTAGATAAACCTAACTCACGCTTATCTAATAATGCTCACTGATTAATAAGGAAGGCAGAGGATAGAACATGTATCTTAAGATTGACAACATTAAGAAAAGCTATGGCACAGGGGACAGCCGTGTTGATGTTCTAAAAGGGATAAATTGTGGCGTTAATAAGGGAGAAATATGTGTGCTTTTAGGTCCGTCAGGGTCTGGAAAGTCGACACTACTAAACATACTCGGCGGCATCGATAAGGCTGACAGCGGGTCTGTTACAATCGGGGAAGATAAAATCGAAAACTTTAATGATAAACAGCTATCTCAATACAGGCGCAAACATCTCGGCTATATATTCCAGTCATATAACCTTGTTCCTAATTTAACTGTGAGAGAAAATATTGAAGTAGGAGCGTATCTCAGCGACAAACCGCTTCCTATAGATGAATTGATTGAACTGCTTGGACTTGAGGCCCATAAGAATAAAAGACCGAACCAGCTCTCTGGAGGTCAGCAGCAGCGCACCTCCATAGGCAGAGCTATTGTAAAAAATCCAGATTTATTACTATGCGATGAACCTACAGGTGCACTTGATTACAATACCTCTAAGGAGATACTAAAGCTCATTGAAGATATTAACAACAAGTATGGTAGCACTATAGTTATAGTTACACATAATGTCGCAATCAGCCAGATGGCCCATCAAGTCATTAATCTTCATGACGGTCGGATCAGAAGCGATGAGAAGAACAATAACAGGCTAGCTGCAGAACTGATAGAATGGTAGGTGCGGCTATGAAGAACCCAATTTACAAGAGAGTCTTTAGAGAACTTTGGGCCGAAAAGGCAAAGTATTTAGTGCTGTTTCTTTTTCTTGTGTTCTCTATCGGTTTCACGAGCGGATATCTTGTTGCCGATGGTAGCATGATACGCACATACAACAAGAGCTTCGACAAATATGCTGTAGAAAACGGGCATTTTAATATAGCTATGAAGCCAGGTTCAGACTTCAACAAGATAATTGATAATCTTGAGCAGAATCAAAAAATCACTGTACAAGAACAGTTCTACAAAGAACAGGAAGTGACGGCAGGAAGGCACAAGGGAGATACATTCCGAATTTATAAGAACAGGAAAGCTTTAAATAAGATTTCCGTTTTATCGGGACACCTACCTAAGCACGATAGTGAAATTGCTATAGACCGACTATATGCGGAGAATAACGATATTAAAATCGGTGATGCGATATACGTTAACGGGCGAAAATTCAAGGTTTCTGGCCTCAGTGCATTTTCCGACTACAGTGCGATGTTCAGGAACAATGCGGATATGATGTTTGATGCGCAGAACTTTTCCGTCGCAGTTGTAACAGGCAAAGCTTGGGATGAACTGGGAGATAATGGAATATTCTATTCCTATGCGTGGAGAAATAAAAATCAAAATCTGTCTGAAAAAGCGCAAAAGGACAAAGCTGTAGATGTAAAGGACGAACTTCTAGGTGAGCATGTAATGCTGACCGATATAGTCGCTAGACCGGATAACAATGCGATTATGTTTACTGGAAATGACTTCGGAAACGATATGGCAAGCATGCAGATGATGCTGTATATAATTATGGCGGTCATAGCATTTATATTCGCAATCAGCGCTAGAAATGGAATTGAGAAGGAGTCGAAAACAATCGGAACACTACGTGCTACCGGCTACAAGAGGAGAGAGCTTCTGTCGTACTACTTGATGCTACCGATGATAGTATCCCTGGTGGCTGCAGTCACTGGAAATATCCTCGGATATTCATATCTAAAGGGAATTATCGCAAAAGCATATTATCATAGTTACTCACTTCCAATGTATACGACTTATTGGAATAGTGAAGCGTTCATCAAGACAACTCTCGTTCCAATAGTGATAGTATTTATCGTAAACATCGTTGTACTGACACTAGCTCTTAGAACAGAGCCGCTGCAGCTACTTCGAGGTGAAGTTAAGAGTAAGGTGGGTACCAGAAATCCGGTGCAATTACCGAACTGGAAGTTTATCTCAAGGTTTAGAGCTCGGATTATTCTTCATAACATAGGTGCATATATCACACTCGCGATAGGAATATTGATGGCGAGCATATTGATGATATATGGAACTATGTTCGGTCCGATGCTGACTCACTTTAAGACGGATGTGCAGAAAAGTCAGATTGCTAAGTATCAGTACGTTCTTAAAGCTCCATTCGATGTTAAGTACGATAAGGCGGAGAAATACGCATACTCTACGCTTAAAAACAATAGAGATGAAGATGTGTCGATATATGGAATCGAAGATAACTCAAGATATTTTAAGGGAAAGCTAGTAAACATAGATACTAATAAAGTTGATGCTGCTGATTCAACAAGTTCCGAAGCAAAGTACGATAGCGGAAAGAAGGAGATAGAAGTACTTGCATCTAGCGGATATATGGAGAAATATAGACTAAAAGACGGCGCGAAGATTAAGCTCCATGATAAGTTTGGAGATGGAAAATACACATTCGTACTGAAGAGGACATATAAATACCCTTCGTCCCTGACACTCTTTATGCCTATAGGCGCATATAATAAAGTATTTGGAAAGGATGCAGGAAGTTACACGGGATACTTCTCAGATAAGAAGCTGGATGAGATAAATAATGATTACATTGCATCGATTATTACGAAGCAAGACTTAACACTTGCAGCCAACCAGCTAGAGTCATCTATGGGTGAAATATTCAAGATGTTCGGTGCGTTTGCCTGCACGTTATACTTGCTATTCCTTTATTTACTTGCCAGATCAACAATCGAGAAGAGCGTCAATTCGATATCGCTCGTCAAGATACTTGGTTACTCGGACGGTGAAATAGGAAAATTGTACAATTACGCAACAGGGATTGTTGCGATATCCTCGCTGGTGATTTCAGCGTTCTTAGGAGAGCGAATCATTAGAGAACTGTTTTATTACATGATGCTTGGGTATAGCGGATGCCTCGAATATTACATAGAACCAAAGGTTTATATTGAATTTCTCGCTATTGGTATAATTGGGTATCTCTTGATATCAAATGTGTTAATGCGTCAGATTAAGAAAATTCCAATGGCGATTGCTCTAAAGCAAGCGGAATAACGCTATATAACTTATACAAATAACTAGCCTCATTAGTGCATAGGAAAAGCCGTACATCAATTGAAATTTCAGTTGGCGTATCGGCTTTTCTGCTATGTTATAAAATTTTAGATAGCATTATTAAAAGTTAAATTTGCATAAAATCACTTTATTTTCGAACGAGGTCCATAATATCAATACTCTATAATAGTTGCTGCGAGCTTTTTATCCTCAGAAATTATCAGAGCACAAGAACTCTTACTTCCGCCTCTAGGGTTAGTGAGGCTGCCGGGATTGATAAACCTTATACCAGAAGAAACTTCGTTTACAGGGACGTGCGTGTGACCGAAGCAGACAGCTACACATTTATGCTGCATGGCGAGATACTTTAGGTTCATGAGCGAAAATTTTACATTTTCCATATGACCATGAGTGATCATGATTTTACCAGCAGGACTATCGATAATCTCGAAATTCTCTTTGTTACAGCCATCGCAGTTGCCCGGAACAGAGCTAACAGGGATGCCAGTTTGAGTTTCAATCTCATGGGCATCCTTAATGAAATCACCGCAGTGGATGATGCGGTCTATTTTGCAAATCGAAGTCGATATGCGCTCGTACATCTCGAGTGCGCGGTCTAACTCGCCATGTGTATCACTTAAAACTAAAATATTCATAGAAATATTGTAACACACTAGATGCATCTCATATACTTGTTTTGAATGTCATCAGGAATTAAAATATATGGTAATAAAGCTTATTGGAGGAATATCGTGATTACACGTGGAGTTACGATTAGAGAGGGGTCACTCGCAATACACGGAAGGTGGTATATGGATGGGCGCGAGGAGAAGCAGCCTACCATCATAATTTGCCATGAGTTCGGAACAAATATGAGGTTTACAAGTAGGTATGCTCAGATGCTGTGCAAGCAAGGGTACGCCGTATTTATATTTGATTTCTGTGGATCTGAAAGCGGGACTAGTAGAGGCAGAAAGTCGACGGAAATGAGCGTAACGACTGAGGTGATTGACCTCCTCGTGGTGCTTGACTATGTGCAAGACCGTCCATTTGTGAATAAAAATGCTGTATTTCTCATGGGCTGCTCGCAGGGTGGGCTCGTCGCTTCACTTGCTGCCGAGAAGCGAAAGAATGAAGTTAAGAAGCTCGTACTTTATTATCCTGCATTGTCCATACCTGACGATGCTCGTAAAGGCTCTATGCTAGGGGCGGAGTTTAGCGGGGAGGAAATTCCCGATAGCTTTAAAGTTATGAACGATAAGTTTAGAGTTGGTAAAAGATATGTTGCTGATGCTATTGTGCTCAGCGAGTGGCGCGAAATGATGCGGTACAAGAATCCAGTGCTCATAGTACATGGAACGGATGATGAGCTTGTGGATATCGATTACGCACGTAAGGCTGCAAAGATATTTCCAAATGCTAAGCTCGTAGAAATCAAAGGCGGTAAACACTTATTTCCGTCGCTTGAGGAAAGAAAAATTGCCGTTGCCGAGACGATAAGATTCCTTTGGGAGTAGCGAGACGCGTCAAATGGTGATACAATCTATAGGTACAGATTTTCAAGCTGTTTAAAATGCTAGGAGGAAGCAAAATGCAAGAGTTTAAACCTTTTAAGGCTGGTAAGGTAAGAGAGATTTACGATAATGGTGACAACCTAATCATGGTTGCTACAGATAGAATTTCAGCATTTGATCACATTCTTAAGAATGATATAGTTGACAAGGGTGCGATTCTCACACAGATTTCGAAGTTCTGGTTTGATCTGACTGAGGATATTGTTCCAAATCACTTGATTTCGGTTGATAATGATGACATGCCGGAGTTCTTCAGAAGCGAGAAGTTCGTTCGTCGATGCACTATGTGCCGCAAGCTAGATATGCTGCCTTTAGAGTGCATCGTTAGAGGGTACATAACAGGCAGTGGATGGGCCAGCTACCAGAAGACTGGTGAGGTTTGCGGAATCAAACTACCGGAAGGGCTTAGAGAGTCTGAGAAGCTTCCTGAAGCTATTTATACACCTAGTACAAAGGCTGAGATAGGCGATCACGATGAGAATATCTCATACGAAAAGAGCGTTGAAGTTTTGGAGAAAGCATACCCAGGAAGAGGTGAAGAGTTAGCTCAGAAGGCGAAGGAGTTAACACTCGCTGTATATAAGAAGTGTGCAGATTATGCGCTCGAGAGAGGTATTATAATCGCAGATACTAAGTTTGAATTTGGACTTGACGAAGAGGGCAATGTTGTACTTGCTGATGAGGTTCTGACACCTGACAGCTCAAGATTTTGGCCGGTAGAGGGATATGAAGTAGGTAAGTCACAGCCTTCTTATGATAAGCAGTTTGTAAGAGATTGGCTGAAGGCAAATCCTGATAGCGATTATAAGCTTCCTGACGATGTAATCGATAAGACAATCGAGAAGTATAAGGAAGCATATAAGCTTTTGACAGGTAAGGACTTCTAGGCTGATGCAATATGATTTTCTATGGGAGCCGTAATTGCGGCTCTCATATTATGTAGGATGAATATGAACTTGATTTTTTTTATTGCTAGCATACTTCTGGGTGTTGGTCTTGCGATGGATGCATTTGCGATATCAATCGCTAATGGCATAAGTAGACCAGATGCTAAGTGTAGATATGTAATGAAAGTTACAGCGGTATATGCATTCTTTCAATTTGCAATGCCAATGATAGGGTGGGTTATGGTGCACGAAGCGGCAAAGGCTCTTGGTGCTTTCAATAAACTCGTCCCATGGATTGCTTTGGTGTTGTTAGCCTTTCTTGGTGGTCGCATGATCCTCGAAGGCGTTAGATGTGGAAAATCAAGAGCAGATGTCTGTAGTGATGGAGGCATTGTGAAGAATAGTAATGCAGAGGTCTGTAGCAAGGCTGCAGTTTCAAAAGCGAGTGAAACGCAGCCAGCTGAACTTACAGGCATGACTCTGTTTATGCAGGGAGTTGCCACATCTATTGATGCTTTATCGACGGGATTTACTATTTCTAGCTATGATGCAGAAGCCGCCATCGTCTGTTCGAGTGTCATTGCAGCAGTTACGTGGATTATGTGCTTTATTGGCATGCGTATAGGTGCGAAGGTCGGCGAATTGTTTTCTGCTCATGCTGCAATTGTTGGGGGCGTAATTCTTGTAATTATTGGCATAGAAGTGTTTGCAAAAGATGTACTACTGTAATAGAATTACACTGCATGGGTATTACATTCTTAAGACGAAATATTTAATGTAAGGAGATATCAGATTGGAGATTTTCTTTAAAATCGTGAGTCTGCTCGGCGGACTAGCAATGTTCCTATACGGAATGCGCATCATGGGTGATGGACTTAAATCTACGTCAGGAGGCGCGATGAAGGCGGCCCTTGCAAGGGTTACGGATAAGCCTTTTAAAGGTTTTTTACTCGGGCTTATAGTAACGTGTATGATTCAGAGCTCAACGGCAGCCATCGTACTCACTGTAGGTCTTGTTGGAGCAGGTTTCCTGACATTCAGGCAGTCGATTGGAATCGTGCTAGGTGCAAACGTAGGAACTACAATCACGGCACAGATTATCAGGTTGATGGACGTTAAAGCAGGGTCTACAAGTTTCCTGTCTTTCTTTAAATCAGACAACTTAGCGCCTATGGCACTTGTTATAGGTATAGTTCTAATTATGTTTGTAAGCTCGAGAGCCGCGCATACAGTGGGAACCATTCTTATGGGATTCGGAACACTTTTCGTAGGCCTTATGAACATGAGTGCAGCGGTTTCTCATATGGGTGATACGCTCAGTAAATTGCTCGTTTCTTTCGAAGGAAACCCAGCACTTGGTTTTTTCTCGGGTGTATTAGTTACAGGAATCATCCAGAGCTCTTCGGCTGTAGTCGGAATACTGCAGTCAATCGCAAGTACTATTGGAATTAAATTCTGCGGCGTATTCGCAGTAATCATCGGTATAGATATCGGTGACTGTTTGACTACATATCTGGTTTGCCGTATAGGTGCAAAACCGGAGCAGATAAGGACGGCACTTGTCCATGTACTATATAACTTTACGGCATCTATACTTCTATTTATAGCTGTAGGTGTGCTTAGAGGCACAGGTGTTATAGATGATAATATTTGGTATATGACGCTCCGCGCAGGTGGTGTTGCTAATGTTCACGGACTATTTAAGCTAATACCAGCACTATTACTGCTTCCTTGTGCTGGGATTTTTGCAAAGGTTGCAGAGAGGCTCGTACCAGACCAGCCAGAGGATCCAGAGGATACGATGATCAAGGAAAGTATCAAGCAGCTTGACCTCAGGCTCATCAATAATCCTCGTATCGCCCTCGGAGAGACACACTCGATGACGAGCAATATGTTCGAGGTTGCGCTACACAATTATACCGCTTGTATACAGCAGATGTACGAGTATGATCCAAAGCGTAACGAACGTATGAATCAGCGAGAAGATATGATCGACAAGATGACAGACGTCGCTGACAAGTATGTGGTCGAGATTTCACCGCATATCACATTGGATTATGATGATAGATTCCAGAGCTTTCTGATGAAGGGCTTAGTAAGTATTGAGAGAATCGGCGATTTGGCGATTAACATCATGGATGCTATTAAGAATATGAGGGAAGATGATGTTGAATTCTCAAGGGCTGCTATGGCTGAACTAAGGGTACTGCTGACGGCTGTAAACGATATACTCGAACTGACGGCTGATGCGTATAAGGAGAGTAGCTACGAAAAGGCTCAGAGGATTGAGCCTCTTGAGGAAGTTATCGACGAGCTTGTGGATGAAGTTAGACGTAGACACATGTGGAGAATGAAGCACAACCTGTGCGATGTAGTTAAGGGTATAAGCTTCCAGAATATCTTACAGAATCTAGAACGTATCTCCGATCAGTGCTCTGACCTTGGTGTTAATATACTTGGTATCGAAGATGATAATATCTATGGAAATGAGCACCAGTACTTACGTGATATTCACCACTCTGACGATGATCTATATAATCAGCTATTTGCAAAATTTAAGGCTAAGTATATGGGCGTGCTCGACTCGATGCCAGCAGACTCTACAGAGCATGATGATTCGGATGTAGAGAGACAGCTTCAGGTCGATGTTGTAAATTAATAAAGCGTATATGAAAACAACTAACAAACTGATTTTTGAATTAAAGGACGGAGTGTACGATTCGCTTCTCAAAGATGCGGCAAGTTCTGATGATATTACGAGGCAGAGAGGGAGACTCTGTGATGCCATCAGTGGATTTGAGAGGGATTTCGGTCAGATGGAGGTTTCCGTATATTGTGCTCCGTTTACGATTCCGCTGCTCGGAGACTTCACGGAAGCTCAGAACGGTGCGGTGCTTAGTGCGGCCATAAATAACGAGCTTGTAGTTGTTATATGTGAATCTGAGGATAAGATGGTCCATGTGTATTCTGAAGCGAAAGGAATACTCGAGTTAGATCCTTGGGGGCTCAGAAGAAATGAGAATGAAGTACATACCCTGAAGGGGCTAGTCAGAGGCATGCTCGCGGAGCTGAAACTGAGGGGTTATGAGATAGGCGGATTTAATGCTTATGTTCTAGGACATGCGCCTTTTGATCTCGATGAGATATATGTGCCAACCTTTGAAGTCTTGATGACGAGAGCTATATTTGAGCTATTTAATCATGGTGAACTTAACAAGTATGAATTAGCCGAGATAGGGCAATGTGCATCGAACTCACATTATGATGTACCTAGCGGTACTTCGAGGCAGCTCGCTTCATGCATGGGTGGATTTAGCTTTGCGGATTTCAAAAAACCAGGTGTTCCTATTTCTAGTAAAGTCATCGGTGAGGTGCTGCCTAGAGATTACAGATTAGTGCTCACTAAGCTTTATCCAAAGGCAATTCTAAGTGAGCGGACTGATATCGCAGCACTTGGAGATATCGTCCATGAGCTCAGACAGGTTGCAGGGATTATCGGGGCGAGAGTGCTTAGAGATGTAAATAACGATGTGCTACTAGAGCATGCGGAGGAAATAAGAGATGAGCTCGGCGATAGGGCACTTCTCAGAGCGTTCTGCTATATGGGCGAGATCATCAGGACGCTAGAGGCTAGTAGTTATATAATTACTGATGACATAGAGAGGTTTATAAACACTTTTAAATCTGCAAGTGGCTCAAGATTTAAATACCTTCAATCTTATGGGGTTGCAGGTGCGCCGACATTCGAAGAGCTTGCGATTGCAATATCCGTGAGTGATGAGCTTCTCTACGATAGCGGTGCTACTGCTATCATAGGCGATGGAAGGCAGGGCATATCTGCTGCCATTGCAGCGATGGGAAGAGTAGAATCGTATATCAAGTCTATGCAGAAGATATTCGGTGATGATGCTGGAACTGAGATATCTGAGATATATGAGTTCAGCAAGACCAGGCAGTTTAGGTTAATTTAGCGATAGACACAAATATACAGACAAATAAAAGAGCTCCAATTAGATTGCATCTACCTTGGAGCTTTTCTGCTATAGTAGCTTTGATTCATAACAGGATAGATAACTGGCTTCCTGCCAAATTTAATGTTGCTGCCGAGTTTTCCAGAAATTATTCTATATACTTCAGTATCGCAAGATAGTTTGTACGGCGTATAATAATAAATTCCGACTAGACCGAATGTAACGAGGCTTCCAATATACCAACCTATAAATGATAAGTCATAGTTAAACATTTTTTCTTTATTACCATGCATCATATCTTCTGAAAGTTTTAGAGCTGCATTAGTGTCAATATCTGGGTTTTCGGCTAGAATATAAGGTACCATTCTGTATTTGTATGCCTTAACGATTCCTGGGATGATGAATAAAATTGACCAACTAAGAATCCGAATGTTCCTTGCGAACATAGTCTTAACAATATTGACGTAGCTGCTCTTAAATCCATCTATAAGGTGAAGTCCATAATGGTCACCTGCTGCATTATTCAGAAAAAAGGATCTAACGCTGACATTGAGCGGATTAATGAAGAATATTTTTACCGCTATCAATAGAAGCAGTACTAATATCATTGCAATAATTGGAAGTGAAGTAAGACGCGTGTAGAATGGGTCTTGTGCGAAGGAGTAGTCAATAAGATTATTTCCGCCAAAATCAGTAGTAACCATCTCAAAGCGATGGGCTAATGAAAGTAAACCTCCAGCAACGAACATCCTGTAGATTATTCCAATCATTACCTTATTCCAATAACTTGGATTATGTCTAAATTTTATTTTGTATTTGAGCGCTAATGCATCTATGTACATAATTTGTTCCATAAGTTAAGTTTCCTTCTTTAATTGATGATTCATTATAGGATATAGTTTAATGCTGGTAATGTCAAATTTGTTCTCATAAATATTGATAACACAAAATATCCACTAAACTAGAAATACTAATAGCAACTTAGTACAGAAAAAAAGACCTCCTTATATATGAAGGAGGTCTTGTAATGTGCTTGTTTAAAAGCTCTGCACTACACCTAAGCGTTATTCGCCAGGTTTATATTCTATAGTATCTTCTTCAGATACGACACCATCGGACTTTGTTTCACTAGAATGTGAAGAAGTTGATGGGGTGCTGCTTGAAGCCTGCTCTCCTGTGGCTGCCGAATCATTTCTGCCAAATCCAGGTGCATAGTATGATGACTCTTCGTAGCCTGAAGGGCCCGTGCCAGTTCCTTCAACGCCAAAGCTGTAGTCCTCGCCACTCTTTCCTGCTAGTAGTCTATACAGCTCTGCATCGCACGAGAGCTTGTATGGCGAAACCCAGAAAACTGAAAGTATTCCGCAAGTGAATATGCTAAGAATGTACCAACCTATAAAGGAAAGATCGTATATAAATGTTTCCCACTTGTTGCCGCTCATAAGCTGCTCAGAACGCCTTAGCGCTTCATTGGTATCGATATCAGGGTTCTCCGCTAGTATATATGGAACGAGTCTATAGGAATAAGACTTAATTATTCCTGGAACGATAAACAAAAGCGTCCACAGCAGTATCCATAGGTTCATAAAGAACATGGTCTTTACAACATTTAGATAATTGTACTTGAATCCATCGCCTAGATGGAATCCCTCAGCCTCGCCGGATGAGTTGCGAAGGAAGAATGTATCAACTCCAACATTGATTGGATTAATTACAAATATTGCAAAAGCAAATCCAACTGCAAAAGCTATCAATATCACACCAATTGCGAGACCAGTAAACCACTGCAAAGTTGGGTCGTCAGCTAGCGAGTAGCAAGCATTATAAGAAAAGCTACTGTCGGTCGTTGTAGTTGTGGTGTTATAGCGGCGTGAGGCAGCAAATGCACCACCGTTAAGTAGTATATACACGAATGCTACTAGTACCGCATGCCAGTAATTAGCGCGGAACCTAAAGCTGCCCCGATGCTTTAATTCTCCTCTGTTAATATACATAGTAATCTCCTTATGTCTCAAAATCTTTAAGTAAATGGTTTAGTATAGGATAAAATGTAATAATGATAATGTCAAATTATCGCCAAAACTTTAAGAAAATATTAAAATGCGAGCTACGGTAGTGCTCGACGTCCGATACAGAACCGTAGCTCGCAAGAGTTGTGTAATGAATATATATTATATTTTGTTCAACAGCTTATTTGCCGATATATCTGCTTTCGATATAGTAGCGCTTCTCGTTAGCTTCTCCCATCGAGAAAGTCTTTCTTGGAAGAGCACCATCTGCTGCAACTGCTGGGAAGAGCATGAACTTATCCATGGCTGGAAGTGCGAAACCTGCATTGCCAGCCTCAGCGGATAGAGACTCTAGAGCCTTTGTTCCGTGGATGTAGTCTATGTCTACGGATTTTCTCTCCTTAACCATTACATCTAGTGCGTTCTGTAGCACTCCTACCTCTAGCTGAGCGGAAGGACCTTCAACTACGATAGTTCCTCTTTGCTCACCAGCTAGGCAAGGAATAGCGAAGCCTCCTTCTGGAGCAGCGGTTCCCTCTGGTGCTATGTAAGCCTTCTCGTTCTGTTCGTTTAGTAGCTCAACAGCTTCCTTAACTAGTTCTTCACCAGACTGCCCGTTCTTAGCGAAGATTACACGATGAATTGGCTCAAATACGATGCCCTCGTCATGAATGTTTTCGATCTCACAGAGAGCGTATCTAGCTGGGTGGGTAGCAGCTTCCTCTGGTGAGAGAGTCTTCTTGATGTTTTCCCAGTTGGTCTTAGCTGTAGCAAGTGAGTGATTTCCGTCTCCCATCGCCTGGAAGATGACATTGCCTTCTCCGTACTTCTCTACTGCCTTATCGAATAATTCAGATAGAGCATCTTTAGCACCCTCAAGATCCTTCTCTTCGATGAAGCATCCGGTGATGTGCCCTCCTTCGAGCATTAGGTCTGTATCGTAAATCTGCTTCATAGGAGCATTTACCAATGGCTCAATTACACTCTTCTCTGGATCATCGATAAGAATCAAAATATGTGGTAGCTCGATAGGAGCACCTTCTCTTATTCTTAGTCTTGGCGGGATTCTCTCTACTACAGTTCCCTCAGTTGCTCTTGTGAGGGATTTAGATCCCTTGTTGAAATCATATGCTTCAAGATCCGTAGCGATTACAAGCCCAAGTCGAGTGCGTCCTTCAGCAGTTCTCTTAACAAGCATGCATCCTGGAGCGAGAGTCTCAAGTGTTCCGTCAGCCATGTACTTATCCATCGTCTCACGGATAGCCTTGATTCTTTCAGCTTCGCCTTCCTTATCTAGGAAAATCTCTGGTAGCATAAGTCGGAGTGTAGATGGTGTATCACCAACGATTTCTTCTACCTTTTCCCAGTACTCCGGTTCTGAAGTATACTGGTCACATGCAACTACAGCCCACTTGCTGTAATCAGTGCCAACCTTAGGTACCATTATTTCAGGGATGTGAAAACCAAATTTATCCCAATTGTACTTTGCCATTGCTTTAATACCTCCTATGGTCATTCCAATCAAATTCTCTTGATAATTCTATTATTTATTATCAGCGGACAAATTGCAATAATTCAATTTTATTTATGTTCAAAAACAAAAATTTTATTTAAATTCAGTAAAACTAACACAGGTATTCGATAGAATTTGTTATTGATATTTGTTATAATTGAATAGGGCTTTTAGAGATTATTAATATAGGGGAAATTTTCAATCTATTAAGTCAACGTAGCGCATCACTATGAGCGGAGGGATTGTATCTGTTTCCGTTTATGGGTGAGTGCGTTTTTTATTGGGATTATGTAATGGGATCATGAAAATGGATGATTTTAACATTTTAGATAATGATAACGTGAAGATAAAAACTAACTATGTCATAGCAGTTACTATGCTCGCTGTTGGAGTTCTGATGCTAGTGTCAATTAAGACGAATATGGCATATGTTTTTATCGCCGCTGGAATATTGCTATTATACGTAGCTACTGCTAAGCGGCATGACCGTGAAAAGGAACTGAGCAAGATAAGAGATATGAACGCCTTTCGTGCTGAGCTAGAAAGAGCTATTAAGTTCTACGGTCTGGGTCTGATGATTACAGAAGGATACGCTATAGTCGTAAGACCTTCGCTAAAGATATATGCATTTGACGGGATGGCTAAGTTCGAGGTCGGTGTTGCAGAAGGTAAAGAGAAGGCGTTGTTCTTGACTGATAATGTTGGAAGTAGACACAGAATCGCTAGAACTGTAACTGGTGATGGTAATCAGTCAGACTTCGATGACGCGTATAGAATAGTTAAAAGCAAATTTGCCAGATAATGAAAGGAAGAATGATATGAAAATCGGATTTATTGGTCTCGGGATCATGGGACGTCCTATGGCAAAACACCTTGTAAATGCAGGTCATGACGTGATGGTTACTGATTTAAATCAGGAGCTCGTCAGCGAGCTAGTTGGCATGGGCGCAGGTACTGGTAGCTACAGCGAAATCGGTTCACAGTGTGACATCGTTATGATGATTTTGCCAAATGCAGATATAGTTAAGTCTGTAATCTTCGATGAAGGTGGAATCGCTAGTTCGATGAAGAAAGGAAGCATCATAATCGACCACAGCTCGGTAACACCTGTTGAATCAAACGAATGCTACTACGAGCTTAAGGAGAGAGGCATCAGTTTCCTAGATGCACCAGTTTCTGGCGGAGAGCCTGGAGCAATCGCTGGCTCTTTAGCGATAATGGTTGGTGGAGACCAGGAAGCATTTGATACAGCTGAGAAATACATGGATGCATATGCTTCTTCTATGATTTTGACAGGTCCAAGTGGTAGCGGCAGTGTTACGAAGCTTGCCAATCAGATAATTGTAAACAACAACATCGCAATCGTATCTGAGGCACTCGTATTTGCATCGAAAGCTGGAGCTGATCCAGAGAAGGTATACAAGGCGATTCGCTCTGGACTTGCAGGCAGTGCCGTGCTGGATGCAAAAGCCCCTATGATGATTGATAGAAACTTCGTACCTGGAGGAACTATAAAGGTCAACCATAAGGATATAACTAATGTGGTTAAGACAGCACATTCGATTGATGCACCGATTCCATACAGCGCACAGCTATATGAGATAATGCAGACTCTCAAGGTTCACGGTCATCTAGGTGACGACCATGCGGGAATCGTTCAGTATTTTGAAGCTCTTGCAGACTGCAAGGTTGAGAAGAAGGAGAACTAAGATGTCAATCAGCGCTGACGTTCTAAGGTCATACAGATCAATAGATGAAAAAACAGTAGATGAACTACTGGCTCAAGAGATTAAGAATAATAATAAAAAGATAGTTGTTCTCGACGATGACCCAACGGGTGTGCAGACCGTTCACGACATATCTGTATATACTGGATGGGATGCTGATAGCCTAAGGGAAGCTTTTGCAGAAGAGAACAACCTATTCTATATACTCACCAATTCTAGAGGCTTTACTGAGGCACAGACGAAGGTAGCTCATCTTGAGATTGCTGATGCTGTTGATCGGGCGGCTAAGGAAGCATCAAGGGATTATATATTTATAAGCCGAAGCGACAGCACTCTGCGCGGTCATTATCCTCTGGAGACGAGGCTACTTAAGGAATGCTATGAACGAAATACAGGTGTGAAACTAGATGGTGAGATTTTGTGCCCATTCTTCAAAGAGGGTGGAAGATATACGATAGGGAATGTACATTATGTAAAGTATGGTGATGAGCTTGTTCCCGCGCATGAAACTGAATTCGCTAAGGATAAAACATTTGGATATACGGCAGAGAATCTTCCAGATTATGTTGAAGAGAAGACTGCAGGTGAATATAAGGCAAAGGACGTAATCAGCATTTCGCTTGAAGATATTCGCAGTATGGATTTTGACAAGATTGAGTCGCAGCTGATGTCAGCTAAGAATTTCAATAAAATAATCGTTAATGCTATTGATTACTCTGACATCAAGGTGTTTTCCGTTGCCCTGTTTAGGGCAATGAATGCTGGCAAGATGTTCATGTTTAGAACAGCTGCCGCGCTTGTAAAGGTGATGGGTGGGGTGTCTGATATGCCGTTATTAACCCGTTCGGATATGATAGTTAATGAGAGCGAAAATGGTGGCATCATTGTCGTTGGTTCTCACACAGCAAAGACAACCTCTCAGTTAGAGTGTCTCAAGGAAATTGCGGACATAGAGTTTATCGAACTCGATGCAAATCTCGTCAGGGACGAAGAAGAATTTGCTAATGAAGTAGGCAGATGCTTAGCACTTGAAGGGGAGTATATTAAGTCTGGGAAGACAGTTTGCTGTTATACTTCAAGATCACTAGTTGTCGCTAACACTGGCGATAAGGAAGATGAACTCAGACTTTCTGTTAGAATTTCCGATGCGGTACAGTCGCTAGTGGGAAGACTCGCAGTTACGCCTAGTTTCGTAGTTGCCAAAGGTGGAATAACTTCGAGCGATGTTGGTGTAAAGGCTTTAAAGGTCAAGAGAGCCACCGTTCTAGGGCAGATTAAACCTGGAATCCCAGTATGGCAGACCGGAAGCGAGAGCAAGTTCCCTAATACCCCATACGTTATCTTCCCGGGTAATGTCGGTGAGGCGACTACTCTAAGAGAAGCTGTAGAAGAGCTGATGAACAAGAGATAAGGAGACAAAAATGTCAGAATGCGTAGTAATTGCTGATGATCTTACAGGTGGTAATGCGACTGGAGTATTGCTTAAAAAGATGAAATACAAAGCGCATACCGTGATCAACCTAGCCGCTATAGAACCATCTCAGCTCGCTGAATGCGATTGTGTGATTTATCCTACTAACAGCAGAGGACTTACATCTGAAGTGGCATATGACAAGGTGTATGAGGCATGTGCAGCACTAGCTACCGAAGGAACGACTCTGTATTCACACAGAATAGATAGTACACTAAGAGGTAATCTTGGAAGTGAAACGGATGCGATGCTGGATTATCTCGGAGAGGACTATATAGCGATTTGTGCACCGTGCTTCCCCGCTACTGGTCGTATTGTCTGCGGTGGGTATATGCTTGTAGATGGGGTACCACTACATAAAACCAATATCGCTATCGACCCAAAGACGCCTGTAAAAATATCTGAGGTAGCCGAGCTATTCCGGCAGCAGAGCAAGTATGGCGTGGTTTCAGTTAGGCTAAAGGAGCTCATGCACGGCAAGCATTATCTTGCAGATATAATAAATTCAAATGTAGAGCAGGGGAACCGGATAATCTGTTTTGACTGTATAAGCCAAGAGGATCTCGATTTGATCGCAGATGCCTGTATAACCAGCAAGAAGAAGATAGTGGCAGTTGATCCTGGAGTGTTTACAACGACACTTGCTAGAAAGCTAATCGTACCTAAGGATCAACAGGTGGACAGCAGAATACTTGCGGTTGTAGGAAGTGTAAATCCAAATGCCAAGGTTCAGATGGAAAATTTATGGCTTGCTCAGCGTACGCATAGAGTCATGGTCGTTACCAAAAGGTTGCTCGAAAGTGAGGCTGCTCGAAAGCACGAGATTGAAAGAGTAATCAAAGAAGTCCTTATCGGCTGTAACAAGAGGCAGGTGACGACAGTCGTTGGAGATGGAATTTATCCCGAAAATCGCATAGATTTCAGACCTTATATGGATTTACTCCAATGCTCGATGGATGAAGTGTCTTGCATAATAAACGATTCTTTTGCAGAAATCGCTTATGAGGTATTTAAGAAAGAGTCATCTTTTAGAGCCATGTATACAAGTGGAGGAGATATTACAGTTTCTGTCTGTGATAGGTTCAATACTGCGGGTCTTAGACTACGTGATGAAGTTCTGCCTCTTGCAGCTTATGGCAAATTCCTCGGTGGAGAATTCGACGGGGTTCACCTGATTACGAAGGGTGGAAGTCAAGGCGGACCTGATGCAATCAACTTATGTATAACGTATCTTAAGGAGAAGCTGTACATTTAAATAATATCTAAGAAAGGAAATATGTATATGGAAAAGCCAATTATTGCGGTTACGATGGGTGATCCAGCTGGAATCGGTCCAGAGATTGTTGCAAAGTCCATCGCTGACAAAGCAACATATGATGTAGCTAGATGCATCGTAATTGGAGACAAGAAGGTCATGGAAAAGGCCATTGAGATCGTTGGGGCTGACCTCAAGGTTAATGTAGTTGACAGTCCTGCAGATGGAGATTATTCTTACGGCGTTCTCAACATGATTGACCTAGATAATATCGATATGAGCAGGTTCGAATATGGCAAGATAAATGCTATGTGCGGACAGGCTGCATTTGACTACATCAAGAAAAGTATCGAGATTACTATGGATAAGCAGGCTGATGCGGTTGCGACGACTCCTATCAATAAGGAATCGCTACATGCTGCAGAAGTTGACTTTATTGGGCATACGGAGATCTTTGGCGCCTTAACAGGCACAGCGGATCCGCTTACAATGTTCGAGACAAACGGGTTAAGGGTGTTCTTCCTCACAAGACATAAGTCTCTAAGAGACATGCTCGATGATATCAAGAAGGATAGAATTATAGATTATGTAGAGAGATGTACAGATGCGCTGAGAAGGCTCGGTGTTAAGGAGGGTACGATGGCTGTTGCAGGTCTTAACCCTCATTCTGGTGAGCACGGGCTCTTTGGATGGGAAGAGGTCAAGGAAATTGCTCCAGCTGTTGAGGAATTAAAGGAGAGAGGATTTAATGTTGCAGGACCGGTTCCTGCTGATTCTGTATTCCATCAGGCTGCTCAAGGCAGATTTAACAGCGTCCTATCCCTATATCATGATCAGGGGCATATCGCTACTAAAACACTGGACTTTGACAGAACGATTTCTATCACTAACGGAATGCCAATTCTACGTACATCCGTAGACCATGGTACGGCATTCGATATTGCTGGCAAAGGCATTGCAGGTGCTGTCAGCATGGAAGAGGCTATTAGATTGGCTGCAAAATACGCACCATTCTTTAAGCAGTAATATATTATTTTCTTAAGGAGGACTATTATGATTAATGGCCTAGACGGGCAGAGGATGCTGATTGCACTTCTAATTGGTATTGCAATACTTATTATCCTCGTGCTCAAAACCAAGGTGCAGGCTTTCTTGGCACTTATTGTCACCACAGTTATCGTCGGAATAATCGGAGGGATGCCTCTAGCTACCGAGATGATTAAAGTCGATGGCATCGAGAAGCCGTTTGGTATTGTAAATTCCATCACAACTGGATTCGGAGGGACCCTAGGTAACATCGGAATCATCATCGGTTTTGGAGTTATGATGGGAGAGATTTTTGAAGTCTCTGGAGCAGCGAAGCGAATGGCTTATTCGTTCCTAAGACTGTTCGGAAAGGGAAGAGAGGAGGAGGCGCTTGCGCTAACTGGATTCTTCGTATCGATTCCAATTTTCTGCGACTCAGGATTCATCGTACTTGCACCTATCGCAAAGGCTCTATCAGAGTCAACTAAAAAGTCTGTAATTGGACTTGGAGTTGCTCTAGCATCTGGCCTTGTAATAACTCACTCGCTTGTACCACCTACACCAGGGCCTCTTGGTGTTGCAGGTATCTTTGGTATAGATGTTGGCAAGTTCATACTAATGACATTGGTTCTTGCGGTTCCAATGACATTTGCTTGTATCGCATACTCTCGAAAAGTTCTATCAAAGAAGTTCTATAGGCTAGTTAAGGAAGACGGAGTTATAGAAAAGGCTGAATATCAGGAGCCAGACTATGAGGCGGCATTTAACATGGACATGTCCGGTGTTCCTGGAACATTTGAATCATTTGCTCCACTGCTTCTCCCTATAGTGCTCATACTTATCAATACAGTTGCAACTGCTATGGGCAAGACAGATGGCATTATGAAGGTTCTTATCTTCCTTGGACAGCCAATCGTTGCGGTTGGGCTTGGACTAATCGTTGCTATATTTACGCTAGGCAGACCTTTCAGCAGAGAGGAGCTTCTAGCTGCTATGGAGAGAGGTATGGCAAGCGCTGGTATTATCATGCTGGTAACTGGCGGCGGCGGTGCTCTTGGTCAGATCATCAAAGATTCTGGACTTGGTACATACATGGCAGATGGACTTGCAAAGGCTGCAGTTCCTATGATCATCCTGCCACTCGTTATTTCGACAGCAATGCGTTTCATTCAGGGATCTGGTACTGTTGCTATGACGACAGCTGCGAGCATTTCTGCACCAATCCTACTAGCGGCAGGTGTTAACCCAATGCTCGGAGCAATCGCATGCTGCGTGGGATCATTATTCTTCGGCTACTTCAACGACAGCTATTTCTGGGTAGTTAACAGGACACTAGGAGTTTCAGAGGCCAAGGAGCAGCTTCAGGTTTGGTCAATAACATCGACAATTGCATGGGCAGTTGGTGTTGTTGAAGTAATCGCACTCAGCTTCTTTATGTAATTCGTTGCATATAAGAGGATGAGGATATACAATAGAATAAATTAGATTGCAGGCACCGTATCATTCGGTGCCTGTGTTATTTAGTCTAGATGAAGCTGTTTCGAAACAGGTAAAGGGGTATAAGATATGAGTTTGGTAACTATGGATATGCTTGTTCAGCGTGCATGGGCAGAGGGAAGCTGTATTCCTGCATTTAATGTAGGCAACCTAGAGATGATTCGCGGTGCAATTAGAGCGGCAGAGGAACTTGATAAGCCGATAATCATTCAGATTGCCGAAAGGCTGCTTAAGTATTCTCCGCTCGAGTACATAGGACCAGCGATGGTGAATGCAGCTAAGGCTGCTAAAGTTGATGTGGCTGTTAATATGGATCACAGCAGCAGTTTTTATGTGATAGAGGAGGCGCTAGAACTTGGATTTACGTCGGTAATGTACGACGGTTCGACTAATCCATACGAAGATAATATAATTGGAACCCGTAGGGCATATGAACTTGCAAGTAAGTATGGTGCGTCAGTTGAAGGTGAACTCGGACTAGTTGGAGGTAGCGAGGATGGTCTAAGTGACCACGGTATTAAGTGTACAAATCCTGATTTGGCACACGATTTCTGTGAGAAGACTGGTGTTTCTGCGCTTGCTGTTGCAATTGGTAATGCTCACGGTGATTATCCTGTGGCTCCAGAGCTTGCATTTGATATACTCGAAGAGATAAATCATAAGGCGGGAAAACCATTGGTGCTCCATGGTGGTTCAGGTCTTACAGATGATGATTTTAGGAAGGCCGTATCGCTAGGGATTGCCAAGATTAATATTGGGACCGCTAGCTTTAAAAATGTTACAGGATTCGCAGCTAATTACCTTGCAAGCGAAGGAAAGCATGACTACTTCGGCCTAAATACTGCGATGACACAGGGAATGTATGAGAATGCACTTAGACATATCAAAGTGTTTACAGGGATTGAATAATATGTATATTGATAAGGAAAAACAGCAGGAATTATTCGCTAAATATAATACGCCGAAGCATGTACAGCGTCACTGCGACGAGGTTGCAAGGGTCGCTGTGGTTATCGCTGAACGCCTTAAGGATAAGGGAATACAGATCAATGTGGATGAACTACGAGGTGCGGCATTGGTTCACGACGTGTTAAGAACAGAAAAAGATCACGATAAGCTTGGAGCCGAAGTATTGATGAATATGAATCTTCCACATGAGGCCGAGCTTGTGAGACGCCATATGACTTATCATCCATTTAATCATGCGGATAGGTTTAAGGAGATAGATATACTCTGCCTTGCGGACCGCCTGGTCAAGGAGGATTGCTATGTCGGACTCGACGAGAGGATGCAGTACTTAATAGATAAGCCAGGAAAGACGCCAGCGCGAACTGAGCGAATCCTGAAAGCGAAAGCTCATACGCAGGGGATAATAGATGAACTAGAGGAAGTCCTTGGGATCACACTCGACGAACTGTGCCATAAAGATGTTAAATAGATATGGTGTAAAATATTTAATTTTATGCAGTTTATTTACTTGAATAGTCAATTGTAAAATTAGTATAATCTAGTGATCGTATAGCGTGTATACAGATGCGCATTTGAATACTTCGGAGTATGCTTATCTCATCTGTATTTTTATTAATGAGGGAGGGAATATGAACAAGAAGAGATGTAGAAGCATCCTGCTTTCGCTGGCTTTGATGTGCAGCATGATCATTACCGTTATGCCACTTTCAGCGTTTGCAGAATCAACTACTACGACTCAGATAGCTCCGGCTTCGAGGACATATAAGGTTCGTCATATCAGGCAGGGCCTTAATGGAAGCTATAGTGATGAGTCAATGGCTGAATACGAGAGACTTACTGGGAATGTAGGAGAAAGGACTAATGCATCTGCAAACCGCTCATACAGCGGATTTCAGGCTTTAGTCCCAGAGCAGGTAAAGATTGCTCCTAGTGGAGATATTACGGTTTCCGTTTATTATGCTAGAAGATCCTATACAACATATTTTAAAACTGGGGACACATCGAAGGATTTCTATAAGACGTATGTGTACGGTGCAGTACAGACTGCTCCGCCAAGTCCGGTTATACCTGGAAAGAACTTTGTCCGCTGGACATATAAAGACGATAATGGTGTATGGAAGACATGGACTCCGAGTACACAACCTGCAAAGGATGTTACCGTATATGCGGAGTATGACGTTCCAGCGCAGGCAGAGTACGTTATAAATTATTGGTACCAGAACAACACGGATGAAGTTAATACACCGGATGATCAGAAGACATATACGCTTTTTGATCATGAAACTAAGACTCAGAATGTTAATACACCAGTGGTTTACAATGGTGAGACTCGTGAGAATACATACGTAAAATACAATCAGGCTAAGACAGATGCTGAAAACGCAGGCAAGGTAGTGGGAGCAGATGGTAAGACTGTTGTAAATGTATATTACGATCGCCCTGTGATGACTTTTACGAAAGTATATTACAACTTAACTACAGGTGCTGAAGAGAAGAGAGAAGATTTTAAGGGTATATATGGCCACTCTACAAATGGCATATTCTCCCTTGAGCCAGAGTTAAGGTGGACTACGAGAGATGATCCGGATAGTTATACTACGGAGAAGAGTTCTTTTTCAGTTGCTCCAAATTTTATGACAGGTCCTTATAATGCGGAATTTCATGCTAGAAGAACAGCGGTGGTAGTTCAGAAGGCAATCTATGTCATCATCCACAACCAGAATGTTGATGGAACATGGACAAAGGATATGTCCAGCACTAAGAGTCAAAAGAATACAGAGAGATATTCAAATTTCTATACGTATTTCACATCTGGACTAGCTTATAAGTACATATTCTACTACTGGACAAATGGCGAAAATGATTTCACTACAGATGTTAGTGCTGCGAACCCAGCCTTGAATCCGTACACCTCAAATAGCCGTATATATATACTAAGAAATAACCAGCTAGTAAACGACTATGACGGTGATGGTGTGGAATATCTGCATGCATATGCGGAAAGGGTGCAGTACCAGCTTCGCTTTATAAATGCAGATAATGCATCGGTGACGATGTACAGTGGGGCTCCGCTCTCTTCTCTAGCGAAGTCTTCTCTAGATAATCCTATTAGGCCAGCATCGGTTCCAGCACACTATGTATTTGCAGGATGGTACACGGATGCGAGCTTCAAGGATAGTACGAAGCTGACAGATGATGCAAAGATTGGTACTCAAGACTATTTCCTTTACGCAAAGTGGGAGGAGCCTCATGTAAAGGTCACTGTAGTTAGCAACGGTGCAGTTTCTGAACTTCCGTCAACGATTGACATCCCTAAGATGGGAAGCGTTTATAGAGATTTGCCTATGATTCCTTCCAAGAATGGATATTGGTTCGACGGATGGTATAAGGATGCAGCTTTCACAGTTCCTTTTGATGTTAATGAAGCAATCGCAAGCGATACTATTATCTATGCAAAATGGTCGTCGCGTAAACCAGCAAATTGGGAAGTTAGATATGTCGATGCGATGGGAAGAACCTTGGCGAGAAGCATTAGAGGAACTGATAATTTGTACGATGTGCTCTACAAGGAAGCGTTAAATATTCCGGGCTACGCTGTGGACTTCTCGAGTAAGAATATCACTCTTTCGAATGATGACTCGGAAAACGTAATCGAGTTCGTATATACCGCAAAGCCTAGAACTGTACATAGAGTAAATAGAGTTAGTGATGCACCGAAGACAGGGGATGATAATAGCATTGGTCTAAGCATGGTGCTACTAGCATCATCTGTTATGGGATTGATATTTGCATTATACCGTAGAAAGAGGAGCGCACAATAACAGCGATGCTGCTTCTAATAAAGTCAAGCAGGAGCCAATCGGCTCCTGCTTATCTTATGAGTTTATTTTTCTTTAATATAGCATGAGTGATATGCTAGACAATTTTTCCGCCACCTACGACATAGTCGCCATCGTATACAACGACTGACTGCCCTTTTGTTATGGCGCGCTGAGGTTCATCGAATACTATTTTAACTTCAGTTTCGCTTAGAGGCGTAATGGTGGCTGGTGCCTCTTTGTGCTTATATCTAATTCGCGCTTTAGCTCTGAAAGGCGCATCTGGGCAGGCGATTGAAACCCAGTTGAAATTATGTGCAGTCAGCTCTCTTTTGAATAGATCTTCGTTTGAACCGAGCACTACCTCGTTGTTATCCACATCGATATATTGTACATACATCGGGTGCTTAAGTGCGAGTCCAAGTCCCTTGCGCTGACCGACTGTATAATGGATTATCCCCCTGTGGATGCCTAGTACATTGCCATCCATGTCTACGAAATTGCCAGAAGCTATCTTTTTTCCTGTGTATCTTTCTATAAATGACGCGTAGTCACCATCTGGAATAAAGCAAATATCTTGAGACTCCTTGCGTTTTGCGCTTATGAATCCATGAGCTTCAGCAATTGTTCTAGTTTCTGATTTATGCATTGAACCGAGAGGGAACATAGTGTGTGATAACTGCTCCTGACTTAAAGAATAGAGCACATAACTCTGATCTTTAGACAAATCGACAGCTTTCTTAAGCTTGTATCTTCCATCTTCTCCATGCTCTACAATGACGTAATGGCCGGTGGCTATGTAATCCTGACCTAATTCCTTACCAGCTCTAAAGAGCTCATCAAACTTTAGAGTCCTATTGCAATCTACACATGGATTCGGTGTTATGCCGTGCTCATAAGCGCTTATAAATTTACTTATAACCTTTTCCTCGAACTCTGGTCTAAAATCGCAGACCTCAAAAGGAATACCTAGGCTATTAGCGACACTCTTTGCATCATTTATATTTTCAAGGCTGCAGCATGTTTTAGCATCGCTGCCGATTGTATCATTATCATACAGCCTCATCGTTACCCCTGTTGCATCATGACCAGCTTCCTTTACAAGAAGAGCTGCCACACTGCTATCTACTCCGCCGCTCATGGCGACGAGAACTTTCTTTTTCATTTCTAGTCTCCTATTTCCATTGGATAACTGATTATAGCATAACTATTGCTTTTCGTAGTATTAGATATAGTACATGAATTTAATCAAAGACATGTTGACACCTTAAAAGCAGGAGAGTATATTATAAATGAACATATGAACAAGTGCTCATATGAACGCATATGATTGTGTTTTCTAAAGTAGGAGATTATATGGAAAAAGATTTAGCACCTCACTGCGAGGTTAACGAAGTGCATGGAAGCACTGTAGAAAGAGTTGTCGGAGCGATGCCTGAAGAGGAAGAGATTTTTGATCTATCCGAGCTATTCAAGGTGTTTGGTGACTCTACCAGGATGAAGATATTATTTGCACTATTCGAAGAGAAGATGTGTGTATGCGACTTGGCGGAAGCATTGGGCATGACACAGTCGGCTATTTCTCACCAGCTTAAGATCCTTAAACAAGCTAAACTAGTTAAGTTTTCAAGGGCAGGTAAACAAATCATATATGAGCTTTCAGATGAGCATGTGAGAATTATTATCGCTGTCGGTAAGGAACATATCGAAGAGAGATAATCTAGGAGAGAGACATTATGCTCTTAATGTAATTTAATAAGAGCACAAGATTTTAAGATTTAAGAAACGCATTAGGCAGAAAAGGAGTAAGAGATGAAAAAGAAATTCAAGTGTGAGATTGATTGTGCAAACTGTGCTGCAAAGATAGAGGATGCGATAAATAAGCTAGACGGAGTGGAGGAAGCAAGGGTTAATTTTATGGCTCAGAAATTCACTCTTGTTGCTGATGACGATCGATTCGATGAAATCCTTGAAACAGCTATTATGACAGGTAAGAAGATTGAGCCTGATTTTACTGTAGAGATAAAGTAGTATTTAGATTATATAACTTTTTTAGCATAGCGTATTTATAGATTAGGGGCTTTACTTATGAATAAAAAGCAAAGAAATAGAAGAAATAGGATAGCGATATCACTCGTGTGCTTTCTAGTACTGATGATACTTGAGCTTACAGGTGTGCTAGATGGAGTTCACGGATTCGTCCTGTTTGTAATTTACTTTATACCTTATATTATAGTCGGTAATGATGTAATCATAAAAGCGGCCAAGAATATTAGGAATGGTCAAGTTTTTGATGAGAATTTCCTTATGATGATTGCGACGTTTGCGGCGTTTGGACTAGGTCTATTTGGGGATACCCAGTATTCTGAAGCGCTCGCTGTCATGCTTTTCTATCAGATAGGTGAAGCGTTCCAGGATTATGCCGTCGGACAGTCGAGGGCTTCAATTACTGAGATGATGGCGATTGCCCCCGAATCAGCATTTGTGCTTAATGGAGATGAGACTGAAGAGGTGGATCCTGAGGATGTCGAAATTGGTAGTGTAGTCGTGGTTAGACCTGGCGATAAGGTTCCACTTGATGGAGTAGTAATCGAAGGAGAGTCTTTTATCGATACGTCAGCTCTGACAGGGGAATCTGTTCCTAGGAGAGTTTCTGAGGGCGACGATATCATATCGGGATGTGTGAATGGCGAAGGTATGCTCAAGGTTAAAGTTACCAAAGAGTATGATGATTCGACAGTTGCAAAGATTTTAGAACTGGTTGAAAATGCTAGTGCTAGGAAGGCTGTCCTCGAGAACTTCGTTACGAGATTTGCGCGTGTCTATACACCTATAGTTACTATCGGCGCTGCACTTTTGGCTGTAGCTATGCCTCTTGTGTTCGGCTTATCATGGTCAGACGGTATAGAAAGAGCCTGCAACTTTCTGATTGTATCTTGCCCGTGCGCACTCGTTATTTCAGTTCCGCTAGGGTTCTTTGGAGGCATTGGTGCGGCGTCCAAGGTCGGAGTTCTTGTAAAAGGGAGCAACTTCCTAGAAGCAGCAGCGAGCCTAGATACAATGGTCTTTGACAAGACGGGAACGCTAACAAAGGGAGAATTTAAAGTATCAAAACTTGTACCAGCAGAGGGTGTATCTGAAGATGAGCTAATAGAACTCGCTGCGTATGGTGAGGCATTTGCAACACATCCAATAGGAAAGTCAATACTAGAAGCTGCAAAGGATAAGGAGATTGATAAGAGTAGGCTTGAAGATGTGGTCAATCTAACAGGAAAAGGCACTTCAGCTATGTTAGATGGAAAATCTCTTCTTGTAGGTAGCCGTAAACTCCTCGATGAAAATAAAATAGAAGATGTGAGTGGAGTATATGGCTCCGAGATGGGAACTATCACATTTGTATCGTATGACGAGAAGTATAAAGGATATATAGTGGTGTCTGATACCATTAAGGATGAAGCGAGAGAAAGCATCGCTGAACTTAAGCGTGAGGGTGTCAAGAAGGCGGTTATGCTCACGGGCGATAGGAAAGCGACTGCAGAGACTGTAGCTGGAGAGCTCGGACTCGATGTAGTTAGGTATGAGCTACTTCCAGCTGACAAGATTGAGGAGGTTGAGGAGCTCATAGAAGGAAATCGTAATACTTGGTCAAAGCTTGGCTATGTAGGAGATGGAATAAATGATGCTCCGGTGCTCATGAGAGCTGATGTCGGATTCGCCATGGGATCTCTAGGTTCTGATGCGGCAATAGAGGCTGCAGATATCGTTCTGATGGATGATGATTTGAGAAAGTTACCATTAATTATAAAAATAGCTAAGCGAACGATGAGGATTGTAAAATCCAATATTGCATTTGCTATAGGAGTAAAGCTTCTAATTCTCGTATTGTCTGCACTTGGTCTCGTCTCGATGTGGTATGCGGTATTTGGTGATGTAGGAGTTAGCATTATATGCATAATAAATTCGATGCGCGTGCTTAAATTTAAACAGTAGTTCTTCTTAACCGTGTACGTTTGACTTAGTAAGCAACTTGTCATAAAATTAAATTGGTTTTCAATTCTAGAGAGTTGAAAACCAATTTTCTTGATTTTTAGCGAGGATGAGATGGAATCGAAGAAGAGATATAAGACAAAACAGTACGATGAACTTGTCGAATACATATCGTCAATTCCCGGGCAGCATTTTACGGTGAACGAGCTGTATGTACACTTCGCTGGTAAGGATAAAGCGATAGGGGTCACAACATTGTACCGTCACCTGCAGAGGATGCTCGATGAAGGTATTGTAAGCAAATATGCAGTGGGAACGAATGGAGCCGCTTGCTTTGAGTATGTCGGTGATGGGGCACCTCACGAAGCTGTAAGTGCATATCACTGCAAGTGTGAAGGCTGTGGAAAGCTCATTCATGTTCACTGCGATAAGATTAAGGATATAGAGCAGCATCTGATTGAGGAGCATGGATTTAAAGTCGATCCGTTTCGCACGGTCTTTTATGGTATGTGCGAATCATGCATGGATAAATCTAAAGAAAGATAACTCTAGAGATAGAAGGGATTATAGATGAAATCAAATGATATGAGTGACCTCCTCCATGGCAGCATATGGAGGAAGGTCTTAATTTTTGCACTGCCACTAGCTCTTACTAGCGTGCTTCAGCAGTTATTTAGTGCAGCTGATGTAGCTGTCCTTGGGACTTTTGTCGGCAAAAATTCCATGGCTGCTGTAGGTAGTAACGCGCCTGTAGTAGGGCTAATGATTAATCTATTTGTTGGTATCTCTGTGGGCGCCAATGTCATGATGTCTAGGTATACAGGAGCTAACGATGCTGATGGGGTTAGTAGAACAGCACATACATCAGTGGTGCTAGCGCTGATTAGCGGCATAACGATTGCTGTTATTGGTAATATAATCGCAAATCCGATAGTAAATTTGCTTGGTGTTCCAGTTGATATAGCACCTTTAGCTATTAGATACCTGAGAATATACTTTTGCGGAATGCCATTTATAATGCTATACAACTTCCAGTCTGCAATATTTAGAAGCCAAGGTGATACGAGAACTCCTCTAATATGTCTTGCAATCTCTGGTCTTGTGAATGTCGCATTAAATCTATTCTTCGTTATAGTGGTAGGGATGGATGTAGAAGGCGTTGCTATCGCTACTGTTATAGCTGATGTTCTCAGCTCTTCACTTCTGTTCTATTTTCTAAAAAAGCATAGCGGAGCAGTACAAATTAGTTTAAATAAATTGCGGGTAGACAAGAAGATAACTGGCAATATTCTTAGAATCGGTATCCCATCTGGTATGCAAGGTATGGTATTTTCAATATCTAACCTCCTGATTCAGTCTGCAATTAACAGCCTCGGCACTGATGCAATGGCTGGCACAACTGCCGCCTTCAATATTGAGATTATGGCATACTTTATTTCAAATGCGTTTGGACAGGCTGCAGTTACGTTTGTAGGACAGAATCACGGAGCTTCAAATTATCGAAGGTGCAAAGATGTTGTCAAGCAGACATTAATCCTAAACTGGATCTCTATGATTATATTCGGAGCCACAGTAATCGTATTTGGTAGGGAGATGCTGAGTGTATTTAATGACGATATGGCAGTTATAAAATTCGGATATATAAGACTTGTTATCCTTATGGCAGGTGAGGTTTTGAATTCTACAATCGAGACCTTGTCTGGAGGCATGAGAGGATATGGATACTCGCTAAGCCCTGCAATAGTAACGCTCTTAGGAGTATGCGGATTTAGGATAATATGGATTTATACGTTCTTTAAATTTAACCCAACATGGATTAATCTAATGCTCGTGTATCCAGTGAGCTGGGCTGTCACAGCGTCAATGATGGTAATTGCATATAAAAGAACTCTCAATAAGGTCTTGCCTAAGGGGGATCTATTAGTCTAAAATGTAATAGCTAAGTCAAAGGGTTCGAAAGGAGATAGAGATGAGATTGCCTGCGCCGATTGAAAAATTCGCAGAACAATATTTTGTGCCACACGCTAGCGCTATAGTATGGGCAGCGATGCTAGTTATATTTGCGCTGTTCGGCTATGTATGTTATAGAGCTAGATCTAACAAACCACTGAGGTGGATTCTGCTTTTGGCACTTTTAGTATGGGCAGCAGTGCTCGTTCTACTCACCATAATCACTTTCGCAAGTGAGGAAGAAGCTTTTTCCTTTTTAAACGTTTAAGCTAAGTATAGAGACAATTTTATACAGCAGTTCGAAACCATCCTGCTTTATCAAAACTACGGGTACTAGGAATACGAAAGTAAGCCGGCGTTTTGTTTTGCGTCGGCTATTTATTTTGCTAATTTTACCAGCCGCAACTGTTTGGTAATAAGTGCTGTGAAGAATTACGATTGTCTTCTGGAGATTTGATGCAGAAAGGAGAGCTCGGTGTATAAATGAACCGAGCAAAAACAAAATGAGTAATGAATTACTACTAATTATCACCCTAATAGTTGAGTACAGTGCGGTTGTGCTCATGTACAAGTATCTTGGAAGAGACGGCCTCTACCTATGGACAGTACTAGCAACTATCACCGCCAACATTGAGGTTCTTATACTCGTAAAGGCGTTCGGCATGGAGATGACACTTGGAAACGTTCTCTTTGCTACTACTTTTTTGGTCACTGATATCGCTAGTGAGATATATGGAAAAAAAGATGCGCACAAAGCGGTACACCTAGGTGTAGCGACATCCATTGCGTTTGTGGTAATCAGCTCATCTTGGCTATTATATTCGCCGAGCTCAAGTGATTTCGCATCGCCTTCAATCAGGCAGATTTTTGCACATACGCCAAGACTTATGTTCGCAAGTCTAGCGGTATATATAATCGTTCAGTACTTTGATGTATGGCTATATCACAAGTGGTGGGATTTCACTAACAAGAGGTTTGGCAATAGAGATAGATTTTTATGGCTTCGTAATAACGGCTCGACCCTAGTCTCGCAGCTAGTGAATTCAGCGCTATATACGGTATTTGCTTTTGCGGGATTGTACGATACAAAGACCGTAATAACTCTAATATTCTCGACCTACATAATCTACATCGTGACGAGTCTCTGCGATACACCGTTTGTGTACCTATGCAGAGCGATAGCTCGGAAGAAGGGTGATATAACTGCATAAAAAATAGCCACGCATTGCGATATTTGCTTGCGTGGCTTTTTTATTTGTGTATCTAGCACAATAATTTGCTAGATTAAAGATTCTTTAAGCGTTTGTGTTTCCTGCGGTGCTATGTCCGAGATGCTTTGCTAGTGCTTTAGAGACTACTGTTCCGAGAATACAGCAAGTTACAGCTTCGATTAAGCCCTGAAGGCCAACGAGTGTAATTACGAAAGTAAGCGGATTGGTAGCACCAATCGTATGAGCCAGTTTCTGGATATAGTCTGTGTCGTAGAATGCAATTACTAGGAATCCCATGAAGAATAATGTGTTGAGCAAGGGAGCACTGATTGCTCCAATTGAGTATGCAATAGTGTGTCCTCTGAAGATTTTATTAACAATCTTGAATACTACGCCGGCTAAGAACCCCATGAAGATTCTTGTGATAACGCATAGTACAAATGTCTTAAATGGTGCGACTTGAAACAAAACTCCGCCCATTGCAGATGCGCCTGAAATAGCATCTACAAAGCTTGCGATGCCGAAGACTCCGCCGAGTATGGCTCCAGCGAGTGGTCCCATTAGTATCGCCCCGATAGCGACTGGAAGTGTGAGAAATGACATGTAGATTGGACCGATCGGCACACTGCCAAGCCCTGTAATCTTCATGACAAGTTCAACTGCAACGAGAAGCGCCAGTTGCGCAAGAAATTTAGGATTGGATAATTTATCCCTCATATTAACCTCCTTCTGCCGTTCCGTAAGGATACAGCGATGAGCCGGGTTGCCCCGAAGAAATGATTTGTAGGCAGGCACTGCTCTATGGAGTCTCTATCGTGCGGTATGCTACGATGATATCCGCGCAGTAATCTGCCCGTGAGATTATAACAACTTGAGAGCTACTTTACAACAAGCATTCTCGCAAAAAAATGGAATTAAGCTCAACACTCGCCTAATTCCAACAATGGATTTCTATAAAATTTATTCATAGATGATGAGGGCGACGAATTTTACTGGCTCATCCTTCTTGTTGGTCAGACTATGTCCCTCGCCAGGTCCAGTAAATGTGACATCACCTGCGCGCACAGTCTTTATAGTGCCGTTATCATTGTACTCAGCCTCGCCACTTTGGATGACATAAATTTCAGCATCTCCCTCGTGTACATGGTAACCTACACCGCAATCCTTTTCGAGAACATTCTCCTTAAAAAGTCGTCCTTTGCCTAGAAGCTCCTCGTCATTATCGATAATCTGCGTCGTAATCAGGTGACCAGGACCACCAAGTGCCTCTTCCTGAATATAGTGAGTCCTCTTTTCCTTAGTTTTAATCCAGCTCATTTTGATCCTCCATAAGTGAATAAGTCATTTTGATTAATTAAGTGTTGCTGTTAAATATTATATTTCATAAAAGATAAAATGGCATGCATCATATGCATGCCATCGTTTGGTTTTATTCTTCCTCGGCTCTTAGAAGTGGCTCGTTATAACCGAGCATGTTGCAAGCGGTATCCTCTATGGCATCTGCCATAACTGCAGCATTTTCCAGGCTAGTAGCACAGAAAATCGGACCTCGATTCGCAATCACGCAGATATTGTTGTGTCTTAGCTCCTTGAGTATACTTTCGATGAAATCAGGAGTATGTGGTTCGACGTGCTCGCTTGCGCTGACATCGCCGAGTAGCTGGTGAAGAGCAGGGTCTGTGATTTTGAAACCAACCTGAGCAGCTGCAAATACGGAAAGCCCGTGTGAATGTGTGCGGATTATCGCGTTCCAATCAGGGTGCTCTCTATAAATGGCAGCGTGCAAGTCAAATTCGCTTGAAGGCACGCGCTGTATGTGATCAAACGCCAGTGTGTTAACATCAACCTTCACTATGTCTTCGGCACGTAGTTTGTTGTACTCCATAGCTGAAGGAGTGATCAGCATCTCGTGATCATTAAGCCTAACAGAGAGATTTCCCCATGAACCATGGAAGAGGCCTTTGTCCTTGAGCTTATTTGCATAGTCAATCATGTTGTTGCGCACATCGAGTTCATCTGTTGAGATATTTACGAAATCAACATGTTTCTCAGAATTGACATTAGAATAGAGGTGATTATGCATCTGGCGAGTGCGCAGTGCCTCCTCAGCGGATAGATGCTTTATACCACCGATTTTATCTCCGTACATCTCTGCCTCGATACTCTTTTCGATAATCTTAACTATTGAAATCGCATCCTTCATATTGCTACTAGTGCTAAATATTCCTTTGCCTCGAACTAGGCAGCCTGCTCTGTCTTTTAATGCAGCAAGCAAGGATTTTGCTGTAGTGTCTTCAGCGATTTTTATATCAGTACCAACTATGCCAGCGAGGTCATAGAGCGCTGGTCTAAGCACATCTGCATCCTTGGAGAAAATTGCTGAAGGTTCCGTACATGCAAAGATCATGACGTTGATGTCCCTTCTAGTGCTCAGTATCTTGCCTGCATCACCGGAGCTCATATCGAAAAGCTGCAGATCTGAATCCTTGATAGTATCAAGAACTAAGCCTGGCCTCGACATGAGATATGTTCCGTTATCAACCCTAGCGATGATTGATCCGTATGCCTTCGTATATCTATCTGTAAAGTCTGAGGCATACTTAACAATAAGTTCCCTCACTTGTAATTCGTTCATTTCATACCTCTCTATACTATTTGTATTAGAGTAGTGCAGCCAGCTTGATAGCTCGAGCTACACTGATTATCTCTTTATTCCTAAATTTCCTAAATAAAATCCGCGATATAAGTATCCCGATAATTCTGTGAACACAAGTTGTATATCCATCCCCATACAAAGGTGTCCAGCTAAGATTTGGGCAATATATACATATGATATTATGTGTGAAATTATATCATCTAATGTGATTTTGAATGTGGAGAGAGCAAGGAAAGTTATACATATTTTAGAATAGCTTCTGTAACTCCATCCCACGATGCCTTGCTCGTATCTGGATATATATAATCTGGATCAAATCTCTTGCTACGTGCAAGCTTTAAAGCTGATATGAGACCATCCTTGAGCCGCTCCTTAAATGCAGGGATTTCGGACTCATATGGTTCGCCTGGAGCTCTCATCTCAGGCGGCTCTACCAAGACGGTATTGTCAGATATAATCTTGCTGGCCAGCCAGCTCTGTATGCCCGGCAGGCTGGTGCAGACGGGAATCGCGCCCGACGCCATCGCCTCTATTAGGACGAGAGGAAGGCCTTCATAGTATGAAGGGAGCACGAATATGTCGCTGGCTCTGAAGGCCGCAGCGAGCTCAGTCTGGGATAGCATGCCGAGGTAACGGGCTCTGAATGGTAGGGCTTTGAGCTCGCCTGCGTCGCCAGCGCGGAGCGCTGGCTTCCCCGAGAGGAGGCGCGCGATTCCCTTATCCTGACAGCCGCCGGCAAGCAGGAGCTCAAAATCGGGAATTTCGCTATCCTCATCCAGTTCAGCAAGGGCTTCTATAAGCGGAAAAATTCCCTTAGCCGTGCTGAGCTTGCCGGCATAGATGATTTTATACGGATCATCTGACCCTGACTTTTCCATATCTTCATCCATATTAAATATCTGCGAGTTATATCCGGTGCCGATAACTTTGATCTTGCCTTCAGCTATGCCGTAAAGCTCGATAATCTGATTCTTCTGTTCTTCATGAAGAGCAAAGATTCCGTCAAGCTTCCTTATCCCAGAGATGATAGAATCACGCCTGAACGGACAGTTCTGAAACTGCCTTATGTCGGAGCCGTGCGAGATACCATAGATTTTGCCATGAAATGAACCTGGTGCAAACTCTTTGACCATGTCAGGAAGCATGGAAGTGAGCAAGAATAGGTGATGGCAGAGGATTACATCTGGATCGAGCTCTCTTATAGCTCTACCGATAGCTTTTCCAAAAGCGCTATAAAGCATATCTGCCATATCATCAGTGAGGGAATTGTATAGCGTAGAAGGGTATGGCATAACATCTGACATGCCAAGCACTTCAAACGGTAATTCTCCCCTAGAATCCTCGTGTGAATAATATACAGGGTAGGTGCGTACAGAAGGAGGAAATTCGAATAAGTCATCTTCATATACCCCAGCAACTACAGCCTGTTCATGACCTGCTCTGTCAAAAGATTTGACGAGCTCCGTCAAGTATACGCCGCTACCGGTTGAGTGCGGCTTTTGAGTGCTAATACTTAATATTTTCATAATGTTTATATTGTCTTATAAGTAAATTGCGGTGTCAATATCAATTGAAGAACTTAAAATTCTATCAACCAATATTTTCCGTATAACGAATTTGCTGCTCGAAATACGGAAAAATTTCGCCTGTTAATGTTGACTAACTTAATGCTAAAGAGTATATTTTGAATTGTAAAAAGGCAGTGAAAGGAAGACATCATGGCAGAGCGCAATAGTTCACTTGAAAAAGCGTTAAAGGTGCTTGATTTATACCAATCTCAAAGCCGATTGACCTTGACGTCTATAGCTCAGCAAACGGGACTTTCCAACGCTGCTATAAGCAGAATTCTCAATTCGCTTGAGGAGATGAAGTACATCTACAAGGATAAAATCGATGGTGGTTATTATCTTACAGATAGAGTGTTCACCTTGAGTCGAAATACTAATATACAGAAGCAGATAGTCAATATGCTAGATGAACCGGTGGCTAGACTATGTAGGAAATGCGGTCTGGCGGTGACTGTATCGGTGCGTGAAGGGCTAAAGTCATATATAGCGATTCGTAAGAATCCATATACTGGCGTTGCCGTAGTGGTTAGCTCTGAGGAGATGATGAGTCTAAACTTGACAGCGGCAGGGAAAGTGCTCACTGCATTTTCCGGTGAATCGGATAAATTAGCCGAAGAGATTGATTACATAAGGCTCACACACAAGAGTATCGTAGACAAAGACGAGTATAAAACACTCCTCGAAGAGGTTAAGGAAAGCAGACTCGCCTATGATATGGAAGAAGTCACAGAGGGACTCGTATGTGTAGCGGCGCCTGTACTTTCAACGGATGGAACAGCAGTCTGTGCAATTAGCGTCAGTGGGTATAAAGAGAGGATGGTCAGAAGCCTTTACTCGATAATCCCAAGGCTGCAGGACACAGCTTCTGAATGCGAGAATTTATTTAGATAGTTAAAACTGATTTACTTTACACAATCTCGCTGTTTATCTTGTGACATTGTGTGAAAGAAGTTTTTAGATGAGGTAGTAGGATGAGCATTTTCTACGAGATGGATAAGGATTTCGGAGATCTCCTCAAAGAGAAGAAGAATTTTCTCTTTATAGGAGAGGCTGGAAGCGGTAAGAGTGAGATCGTTCTCAATGTTGCAGCAAAGCTTGCTGAACAGACTGGTGCAAAGGTTCAGGTATTCGATATGGACCAGAGTAAACCGCTATACCGCTCTAGAGATATGAAGGATGCATTCGCCCAGAAGGGTGTGGAGATAAATTATCAGCTGCAATTTCTCGATGCACCGACTGTAGTCGGTGGCGTTGCTGAATCGCTTATGAACAAGGACGTGTATACAGTCCTTGATATCGGCGGTGGTCACAATGCATCGAGAGTTGTAGGAGTGTACGCACACTTGCTAAAGGATGACGATACAGTTCCAGTTTACGTCATCAATCCGTACAGACCTTGGACGAAGAGTCTAAAGGCGATTGATGAGACTATGAGCGATATTGTCACTGCGGCTAGGCTGAATCGCATCTATATTCTTGGTAACCCTAACCTAGGTTACCAGACGAGTGCAGAAGAATTCATGGAAGGACTTGCTAGGCTCGACGAGATGCTCGGCGGAATAGTTACTGTCGGAAGTTTCGTTGTGAGGGATGAGATATTTGACGAAGTCAAGAATATGACTGACAGACATCTATTCCCAATCGAGTTGTTCCTGACGTATTCGTGGGTTGATCGCTAAAACATTTTATTTAAGGAGGTAATGTTGATGGCTAAAGGTAGAGTTGAAATCAATGCTGAGGCTTGCAAATCTTGCCAGTATTGCGTGATTTCATGTCCAAAGAAAGTCCTCGTTATCGGTGAGAATGTTAACTCTAAGGGTTACCCTTATTCAGTTGCAGCTACACCAGAGGCTTGCATCGGTTGCGCAATGTGTGCACAGATGTGTCCAGAGGATTGTATTGAGGTTTGGAGAGATTAGTAAGGAGGAGCAATATGGCAGAACGTGTATTTATGAAAGGCTGCGAAGCGATTGCAGAGGCAGCTGTAAGAGCAGGATGTCGTTTCTTTGCTGGTTATCCAATCACACCACAGAACGAAATTCCTGAGTATATGGCAAGAAGAATGCCAGAAGTAGGTGGAAGCTTTGTACAGGGTGAATCCGAGGTTGCATCTGTAAACATGCTTTACGGTGCTGTTTCGACTGGAATCAGAGCGATGAGCTCTTCATCCAGCTGCGGAATCAGCTTGTACTCAGAGGGTATCTCCTTCTGCGCATCCGCTAGACTACCAGCAGTATATGTAAACGTACAGAGAGGTGGTCCTGGAATCGGTGCTATCCAGCCAGCTCAGCAGGATTACCTTCAGGCAACTAAGGCTTCTGGAAACGGTGGTTTCAGAATGATCGTACTCGCTCCAGCAACTGTTCAGGAGTGCGTAGATATGGTATATAAGGCATTTGACTATGCTGAGAGAGACCAGAATCCAGTACTCATCCTCACAGATGGAGTTATGGGAACAATCATGGAGCCAGTAGTTCTTCCTCCAATGAAGACACCTGAAGAGATTGCAGAACTAAGAGATGCATTCAACTATAGAGCTATAGTGGGTCACCCAGTAGGTGAGAACGCATTCTGCAGACCTGGTTCTGTTGGAACAGGACAGGAAGCTGTTAATATCGAAGCAGATAAGCTCTACAGAACCTGGGACAAGGATGTTGAGTACGAGGAGCTTGAGACAGAGGATGCTGAGATTATCATCGCAGCATACGGAATCTCCGCTCGTATCGGAAAGGTTGTCGTAAGAGAGCTAAGAAAAGAAGGAGTTAAGATTGGTATGATCAGACCTATCAAGCTTTCTCCATTCCCATATGAAGCATTTGAGAATCTAGACTTTAACAGAGTAAAGGGTATTCTCAATGTCGAGATGTCCATCCCTGCTCAGATGAGATGGGACGTGGATCATGCAGTTAAGGGCAGAACAGTTATCAAGGAGTGCCTAAGATCCGGTGGTCAGCTTCTGACTAATGATCAGGTAATGGAAGCTGCTCGCGAACTGATTAAGGAGGTACTATAGATGGCAAAAGTTTATTCAAGAACTAAGGGAATTCTTCCTGATACAGTATCCGGATTCTGTCCGGGATGCATGCACGGTACTGTGCATAAGCTAATCGGTGAAGCGGCAGAAGAACTAGGTAAGCTCGATAAGCTCGTAAGAGTTGAGGGTGTAGGTTGCTGCGGACTCGGTCAGTTCTACGTTGCTCATGATGCTACTATCGCTGCTCACGGAAGAGCTTGCGCTGTAGCTACAGGAATCAAGAGATCATCCCCTGATTCACTTGTATACACATATCAGGGTGATGGAGACCTTGCTTCCATCGGACTTGCAGAGACTATGTCAGCTGCTAACAGAGGAGAGAACTTCACAGTAATCTTCGTTAACAACGGAATTTACGGTATGACTGGTGGACAGATGGCGCCAACAACTCTTATCGGCATGAACTCCACAACTACACCAGAGGGTAGAGAGCCGGATCTTCACGGATATCCAATGCACATCGTTGAAATTCTCAACCAGCTAACAGCTCCTTACTATCTAGAAAGAGTTTCTTGCAACACTCCTCAGAACGTAATCAAGGCTCGTAAGGCAATCAAGAAAGCGTTCCAGTATCAGCTTGAAGGCAGAGGTTTCTCCCTTGTAGAGATCGTTACATCTTGCCCAACAAACTGGGGAATGAGCACGCTTGATTCACTGAAGTTCCTCGAGAAGGATATGTTTGATGAGTACCCTCTAGGTCTCGTTAGAGACAAGGGCGCAGAAGCTAAATAGGGAGGTTTAGAATGGAAAGAAATTTGATGATTGCCGGATTCGGCGGACAGGGTGTAATGACCATGGGAAAGCTTCTTTCGGAAGCTACATGTCAGTCAACAGACCTTAATGTAACATTCTTCCCTTCTTATGGCGCAGCTATGAGAGGTGGTACAGCAAACTGTTACGTTGTAATTTCTGATGATGAAATCGGTGCACCTGTATCTAACAGTGTAGATGACCTTGTTGTAATGAATGGACCTTCACTACACAAGTTCCTTCCAACTCTTAAGAAGGGTGGTACATTGTTCATTAACAGCTCAATCGTAAAGGATCCTATTGATAGAGATGACATCACTGTGGTATCTGTTCCAGTTACAGAGATGGCTCTCGAGATGGGTAACCCAAGAGTTCTTAACATCATTATGCTTGGAGCTTACATTGGATACTCTAATGCAGTACCTGAGCAGGTTATTTATGATGGAATTCACCACAAGTTTGAGCACAAGCCAAAGGTAATTCCACTAAATGATAAGGCTTTCAAGACAGGTCTTGATATTGGTGCTGAAGCTAGACAGTAATGGCATACGCTAGGTAATGGGCGTATATTGATAATCCATAAAGTATGAGGAGAGATGGCTGAATTTCAGCCATCTTTTCTTTTTTTGAAAAAAATAAAAATTTTAATCTGAGGCTTTTAAACGTTGAAATTCAGCTATTTTTAAAGCAAAAAAAGAATTGCACACAAAATTTTCACTTGACGAAAGTAGCTAAGGCAAATAAAATAGTAAAAAAATAATAGATAAAATTATTTAACTAAATTATTTTATCAAATACAGAGATTAAGAGAAAAAGGAGTAAATGATATGACTTTTGAACAGCTAAAGGAACTAATTTGCGAGAATTTTGGTGTTAGTGAGGATAAGGTAACTGAGACTGCAGACCTTCAGGAGGATTTAAAGCTTGACTCGCTAGATGCTGTAGAACTTTCGATGATGATGGAAGAAGCTCATGGAGTTTCAATTCCTGAGGAAAAATTCCCAGAGTGCAAGACTATTGCAGATGTGCTGAAGTTCGCAAATGGTGGTAACTAATTATGGAAAAGTATTTAGAGCTAACCGAGAGGCTAGTTGGCGTGTTCGATCGTAGTAGTAGTGACTATTTAGAAATTAAGATATCGGACTATGCTTTAACTCTTAAGAAAGGCTCGTCTGTATGTGCAGTACCATCAGTACCTGTGACAGAAGTAGTAGCACCTACAGTATCCCTGCAGCCTGTCGCTCCTGATTCGGTACCAGCCGTGCAGACAAGGGCCGTAGCAGAGGCAAATGATGCATCTAGCTTAGAAGCATCTGCGCCTGCTAAGGAGTTGGATACAGCCTCTCTTAACACAGAAGTTGTAAAATCACCGATTGTAGGAGTGTTCTACGCAGCAAAGGATCCTAATTCACCTCCATTCGTGAAGGTCGGAGATACTGTGAAGAAAGGTGATGTGCTCTGCATCCTAGAATCGATGAAGATGATGAATGAGATTAGATCTGATTATGATGGGGTAATCAAGGAAATCAAGTGCAAGAACGAAGAGCTTGTAGAGTTTGATCAGGTTATGTTTGTGCTGGAGAAAGGTGAATGATTAGAAAGGTCTTAATAGCTAACCGCGGAGAGATTGCGCTGAGCATACAGAGAAATTGTAATGAAATGGGTGTCGAGACTGTTGCGGTTTATTCAGATGTAGATAAAGGTCAACCGGCGATATATTTGGCAGATCAGTCAATATGTATCGGGTCAGGAAAGAGTTCTGCATCATACCTAAATGTTGCGAATATCCTGACCGCTGCGATTGAGTCGGGCTGCGAAGCTATCCATCCTGGATATGGTTTTCTAGCTGAAAATGGTGATTTTGCAGAAAAAGTAGAGGCTTGTGGGCTAAAACTCATAGGACCATCATCGAGGGTGATTAATCTTATGGGTAATAAGCTTTCCGCCAGAGGTCTCATGGAAGAGAGTGGTGTTCCAGTTGTACCTGGATGCAATGATGTAGTCCATGATGAGGATCAGCTCTACAGGATTGCTGATGAGATTGGTTATCCCGTCCTTCTGAAGGCATCGGCTGGTGGCGGTGGAAAAGGCATGCGCAGAATCTATAAGCGTGAAGATCTCGTTGCTGGCTGGGAACTAACAAGGAGGGAGGCAAAGGCGTCATTTGCAAACGATGATATCTATATTGAGAAGCTAATTGAGAATCCTAGGCATATCGAGATTCAGGTACTTGCGGATAGCCTCGGAAATGTTGTGTACCTACCAGAGAGAGACTGCAGTATCCAGAGAAATAACCAGAAGATTATCGAGGAGAGCCCTAGCAGAGCTAACAGCGATTTACTGGAAAAGATGTATAAGTCTGCCGTGATGTGTGCAAAGGCTTGTGGTTACGAAGGTACAGGAACTGTAGAGTTCATAGTAGATAAATACGACAATTATTATTTCATGGAGATGAACACGAGGATTCAGGTCGAGTATCCGGTAACAGAGATGGTCACAGGAATTAACCTTATCAAGGAGCAGATCAGAATTGCTTCGGGACTTCCTCTATCTGTAAAGCAGGAAGATGTAGCAGCTAATGGTCATGCGATTGAGGTTAGAGTTAATGCCCAAAATCCTTATGATGATTTCAGGCCAAGTTGTGGTGAGATAAGCTTCTTTCTACCACCAGGTGGTCTCGACACGAGATTTGAGACCGCGCTATATCAAGGTGCAAAAATACTGCCATTCTACGATTCTATGATGGCAAAGCTAATCGTAAAGGGAAGTACGCGAATGGATGCTATAAAGAAGCTTAGACGTGCAGTTTCTGAGACGATTATAGACGGTGTTCCAACTAACCTAGGATTTATCTATGCGATACTGTATGACAAGGATTTTATCCTTGGGAACATTGATACAAATTATGTTGCTCACAAGGAAGCTGAGCTTCTGGAAAGCATGCATGTAACGGGAGAATAGCAGAAAATGGGAAGCTTAAATAAGCGAAAAAATCTATTGTCCGCAATTAAGAGTATAAGAGGCGGGAGCAAGCAGAATCAGGTTAGGCGTGAGCCTCGAAGAGCGCTTCCCGACCTTTTTCTTAAGTGTGAAGGGTGTAAGTCAGTAATCGACTACAAGGAGTTCGTAGAACATCTTAAGATATGCCCAGAGTGCGGATATCACATGAAGATGAACGGACATGAGCGCTTCGAGTACCTCATGGATGAGGGATATGAAAAAATCAGTTTTGGTAGCGAGCTAAAAGACCCAATTTCTTTTCCTAAGTATGATGAAAAGCGTGCTAAGGAAGAAAAGAAGTCGGGGCTTAATGAGGCTGTTTCTATCGTTAAGGGTACGATAGAAGGGAAGCCTGTTTTAGTGGCGGTGCTTGAACTTCAATATATGATGGGAAGCCTTGGTACATACGTGGGCGAAGAGCTGACTAAGATGTTCGAATATGCGATTAGTAATGAACTTCCAGTTGTCGTATTTTCAGCTTCGGGAGGAGCTAGAATGCAGGAGGGAATTTTTTCTCTCATGCAGATGGCCAAGACGAGCGCTGCTATCGGAAAGTTTCAAGATGCGGGATTGCTCTATATAAGTGTTTTGACAAATCCTACCACAGGAGGAGTATCAGCGAGCTTCGCATCCCTTGGGGACATCATCATAGCTGAGCCTAATGCGCTGATTGGATTTGCAGGACCAAGGGTAATTGAGCAGACCATCAAAAAGAAGCTGCCAAAAGGGTTCCAAAGAGCTGAGAAACTTGAGGAATGCGGTTTTGTAGATATTATTTGCGAAAGAGAGAGCCAGCGTAGACTGATTGCTAAGCTGCTCAAGCACCATGTGAAGATTGGAGCAAAATATGAGTAATGCTTATGAAATAGTTAAAAAGGCAAGATCTAGCAACAGGCTTAGATCTAAAGAGGTTATCGAAAGGCTTTTCGAAGACATAGTCTACCTTAAGGGTGACAGGTGCTTCGGGGACTCCAAAACGATAATCGGTGGAATCGGATCATTTGAGGAAAGACCGGTTACCTTTATCGGGATTCAGAAAGGGCGTGGTATTGAAGAGGGGGTAGAAACGAACTTCGGAATGCCAATGCCTGAAGGATATCGCAAGGCCATGAGGTTGATGGATCAGGCTGAAAAATTCAGAAGACCTGTAATTACATTTATAGACACACCAGGTGCATATCCAGGTGTAGGTGCAGAAGAGCGTGGACAGTTTGAAGCTATAGCATCTTCACTAGAGAAGATGTCGATGCTGACAGTCCCCGTAATTGCAGTGGTTATAGGTGAAGGCGGATCTGGTGGTGCGTTAGCCCTATCTGTAGCTAACAAGATATTTATGTTTAAAAATGCCGTGTATTCGATTCTTTCACCCGAAGGTTTTGCATCGATTCTATGGAAGGATGCAGGGCTTGCCGAAAAGGCTGCTGACGTAATGAAAATCACTTCACAGGATTTATATGACTTCGGAATTGTAGACGAAATCATAGATGAGAATGGGGATAAGGTAAACTTTACACAGCTTAGAAATTTGATTTCAACTGAGCTTCAGTCCTTGTCTGACATGACTGGCGAGGAGATTAGAGAGCGCAGATACGATAAATTTAGAGAGATTAGAGGATAAGATGGGACTTAAAGTTAAGGACATTAAGAGCTTGACTAGAGGAGTTAAGCGTAGCAATAAGTACTATGAAGAAAGACTCGATACGACTGACGAGTGGATTCTAACTCGTACGGGGATTGAAAATCGCTACATAACGGAGGAAACTCCGTCAGAGATGGCTAAGGATCTCGCTGACCAACTTGAATTCGATCGAGATAAGGTAAAGGCGCTTATCGTCGCATCTTTCTCGAGTGACGTTAGGATTCCTTCGATTGCGGGTATACTCCACAAGAGATTAGAACTTAATAACAGCTGTTTTTCTGTAGACATTAATGCTGCCTGTGCAGGTTTTGTGTCGGCTATGATTATGGCCGAGCGCATGCTTAATCCTGGAGAAGAGGCTATTCTCGTTGCCAGCGAACAGGTTAGCAGATATATAGATTTTAACGACAGAGGGATAGCTGTACTGTTTGGAGATGGGTGTGCAGGCATTGTAGTTGAGAAAAACGATAAGCTGTGGCTGAGCGATGCGAGTACGTATGGAGATGATCGGGTAATCGTAATGGACGACAATGATTTCATCCAGATGAATGGTCAAGAGGTGTTCAAATTCGCGATAAGTAAAGTCCCAGAATCTCTTGAGCGCCTACTAGAAAGAGCTGATCTCACTGGAGCCGATATAGATTATGTCGCTGCTCATCAAGCTAATGTGAGGATACTCGAGCAGATTTCCAAGAGAACTGGAATAGACGAGGATAAGGTTCTAAAGAATATAAGAGAACGAGGAAATACCTCGGCAGCATCTGTTCCAACACTTTTGTACGAGTACAGGGATAAGTTTAAAGATGGGGATAAGGTTCTGTTCACGGCTTTTGGAGCGGGACTAATTGTTAATTCGGTACTGATGGAGTGGTAGAGATGAACTTAGATAAATTACTAAATATTAAATATCCGATAATTCAGGGAGGAATGGCGAATATAACAGATGGTAAATTTGCAGCCGCTGTATCTAACGCCGGAGCTCTAGGGACGATTGGTTCGGGCGGCATGAAGGCTGATGTACTTGCCAAAGAAATTGACATATGTAAAGGTCTAACAGATAAGCCTTTTGCAGTAAATCTGATTATGTTCCGTTCAGATATTAAGGAGCTTGTTGAGGTTGTGTGCAGGGCGAAGGTTCCGTATGTAATCGCTGGAGCAGGCAGCCCTGGCCCATATATGGAGGATTTCCAAGCTGCTGGAATAAAGGTTATGCCGGTTATATCATCGCCGCTTCAGATTAAGCGCCTCGATAAGTTCGATATATTTGCTTACATTGCAGAGGGGATGGAAGCAGGAGGTCATATCGGGGAGATGACGACTATGACTCTGATCTATCAGGTAGCGGGTGCAACTGATAAACCGATAATTGCAGGCGGAGGAATCGGATCGGGTGCACAGATGCTAGCTGCGGAAGTGCTGGGAGCTAAAGGTGTTCAAATCGGAACAGCCTTTCTCTTCACCGATGAAGTTCCCGTTCACCAGAACTATAAGGATTTGCTGATGCATACTGAATCCCATCGCATTACGTCAATCGGAAATCTAAATGGAAGACCTATGCGACTTGTCAAGAATCCGATGACCAGAGAGTTTAAGGAGCTTGAAAGGAGCGAGAGTGATAAGGAAGTGCTTGAGGATTTCACGCTTGGAAGATTAAGAAAAGCAGTATATGAAGGTGATGTGGATCAGGGTTCTGTTATGGCAGGATACACAGCTGCTCAGTTTGATAGGCTGTATTCAGTTTCTGAGCTACTTGAGAAATTGATGAGTGAATATCAGCTCGCAAAGAATAGCGTTAAATAGAGAGACCTATTTACATAAATGACAGTAAAGTAAATCTATCAGAGAAATAGAGGAGATAATGGGTAATTTAGCAGTAATATTCGCTGGACAGGGTTCGCAGTATGAGGGTATGGGCAGTAAGCTGTATGATAGATATCCCGAGATTAGAGGCATATATGACAGACTAGGCAGAGAACTCACAGACATGTCCTTCAGAGGTAGCATCGATGACATATCTAAGACTAACAATCTTCAGCCAATCATGATTGCTTTTCAGCTTGCCGTGTTGAAACTGATTCGCACACATAAACCGGATCTTCTAAAGGGACTTATGTCAACGTGCGGACTCAGCCTAGGCGAATACAGTGCACTAGCACTATCAGAAATAATCGACGAAGGCGATGCACTAAGACTTGTTGCTGTGCGTGGAGCCCTGATGGGAGAAGCATCAGAGAATAGAAATAGCAAAATGCTAGCAATTCTCAAGATGACTGAAGACGAAGTTAGAGAGGTTCTGCAGGGCAATCCTAAATTCGAAGAGAAGGTATATATCGCTAACATAAACAGCAGTCGGCAGATCATTGTATCAGGTGAAGGTGACGCAATAGATGAACTTAAGGATTTTCTAAAGGCTAACAGGAAGCTTGCTAAACCTCTTACAGTTAGCGGAGCATTCCATACTCCGTTTATGGAATCGGCAAGGGTTGGATTTATGAAAACCCTTGAAGGGACTTCATTTAGAGTACCAGAAATTTCATATTATCCAAATGTTACTGGAGAGAAGTACGATGGAACGCCGATGGTCCATGTGTTATCGGAACAGATAGTGTCACCGGTGCTCCTCTACAAGACATTCAAAAATATGGTAGATGATGGGGTTACACGTTTTCTGGAAATCGGTCCAGGTGGTGTACTTTCTACAATCCTAGAGAGAGAATTTGAAGGTCTAGAGGTTAGCACGATTAAGAACGATGATGATTTGATTGAACTACTTGAAGCCTAGGCCAAGTGTTCAAATTCTTAGAAATAAAAAGGAGTATATGTATGGCGAATAAAGTAGCGCTTATTACAGGAGCTGCTGGTGGAATAGGCACAGCAATTGCCGAAAAGCTGAAGAGCGAAGGGTTTGATCTTGCACTAAATGTTCGTACCGTGAAGCCACAGTTTAAAGAGCTAGTAGAGAGGTTATCGGACGAAAGCTGCCATGTGCAGGTGGTGCTCGGTGATATCGCAAGAGCTGAAGATTGTAAGAGGATGGTAGAGGAAGTCATCGAGGAACAGGGGCAGATTGATGTGCTTGTTAATAATGCAGGTATCACCAGGGATAAGCTCGTCATGCAGATGAGCGAGGCTGACTTTGAAGATGTTATAACCACTAACCTAAATGGTGCTTTCTATCTAAGCAAATACGTGTCGAGATACATGATGAAGAGACGTAGTGGCAGAATCATCAACATGGCTTCGGTCGTAGGTCTACATGGTAACGCTGGACAGGCTAACTATGCTGCTGCAAAGGCAGGTCTTGTAGGCATGACCAAGTCATTCGCAAAGGAATTCGCATCGAGAAATATCCTCGTGAATGCGATAGCACCGGGGTTCATAGAGACACCGATGACTGAAAAATTGACGGAGCAGGTAAAAGATAAAATTAAGGCTGAGATTCCACTCGGCAAGATTGGGGAGCCGAGCGATGTTGCGAATCTGACAGCGTTTCTTGCTGGAGATGAATCGCGCTACATTACAGGCCAGGTTATATCAGTAGATGGGGGTATGAACATATAATGAGTAGAGTAGTATTAACTGGTATCGGCATGGTTACTCCGTTAGGAAACAGTGCAGCTGAAGTGCTTGAGGGAATCAAGAATTCGCGCTGTGGAATCGGAGAAATCACAAGATATGATGCAAGTGATAGAGCTGTTAAGCTAGCTGCAGAAGTAAAGGACTACAATCCCGACGATTACTTTGATAAAAGAGAACAGAGGCGATTGGATAGAGTCACTCAATTTGGTATAATAGCCGGCAGAAGAGCTTTGGAAAATGCTAATCTCACAAGAGAATATTTGTCAAATGAAAGAGCCGGAGTCTTTGTTTCCTCTGGAATCGGTGGAATAAGCACTATCGAGTCAGAGCATGCCAAGGGTATGAGTCGTGGCTTCGACAAGGTGTCGCCATATTACATCCCGATGGCAATAATAAATCTAACAGCTGGAAATATCGCCATTGATTTAAATGCTCACGGTTCTTGTCAGGCTATGGTTACGGCTTGCTCCAGTGCAACTAATGCCATCGGTGAGGCATACCGCCACATCAAGCATGGGTATGCTGATATCATGTTTGCCGGAGGCAGCGAGGCTCCTATCACGGAACTCTCGGTAGGTGGATTTACCTCTATGAAGGCGCTATCGCTCTCTCAAAATCCTAACAGGGCGTCGATTCCATTCGATAAGAAGAGAGATGGATTTGTAATGGGTGAAGGCGCGACTGTGCTAGTTCTAGAGGAATACGAACATGCGGTCAATAGAGGTGCTAATATCCTGGCAGAGATTGTAGGGTACAGTGATACCTGCGATGCAAATCATATCACAGCTCCTTGCGAGGATGGAAAATTTGCCGCGCAGGCCATGGTACAGGCAATAGCAGATGCTGGGATTAAGACTTGCGATATCGATTACATCAATGCGCACGGAACGTCAACTCCTCTCAATGACAAATATGAAACGGCAGCTATAAAGCGTGCATTTGGCGAGGACTACAGAGATGTACTCGTATCTTCTTCAAAATCACAAATAGGACACCTTCTTGGAGCTTCTGGTTCAACGGAACTAGCGATGACTATAATTTCCATGCAGGCAGGGATAGTTCCTCCAACTATAAACTACGAATATCCAGATGACGCATGCGATCTCAATCTTGTGGTCAATAGGTATAAGGAAGCAGAAATCAACTATGCGCTCAAGAATTCACTTGGGTTCGGAGGGCATAATGCATCAATCGTAGTAAAGAGGTGGACCGAATGAAATTGACATATGAAGAAGTGAGAAATATTTTGCCGCACAGATACCCATTTATCATGGTTGATAAAATTGTCGAACTTGAGGCGGGAAATAAAGCTGTTGGAATTAAGAATGTTAGCGGAAATGAACCTTTCTTTCAGGGACACTTCCCTAGTGAGGCTGTAATGCCAGGAGTTCTTCAAGTGGAAGCAGTGGGACAGGTCGGCGCTGTTGCAGTCTTAATCGATCAAGAAAAGGGCGCTAATGCGTTCCTTGCGGGAATCAAGAAGGCTAGATTTCATAAGAAAATCGTTCCGGGAGATCAGCTGGAGATCCACTGCGCAATCAATAAGAGAGTCGGGAATATTGGATTTGGAGAAGGCTACATCCTAGTTGACGGTGAGAAAGCGATGTCATGCGAGATTTCATTTGCCATCATGTAGAGCGCCAGAACTTTAATCCCTGTAGTTAAGAAAGGCGGATTTGAATAGATGCTTACAGAGGTATTTGCAGAGGTATACGAGAAGTTCAAATTGAACTTATATAAGCATATGTTTGTAAATGGCGGAGGCAAGGAGCATGAGCTTACAGCGACAGAGACATTTACACTAGAGGTTATTCATGCGATGAAGAACCCTAAGGTGAGCCAGCTTGCGGAATTCCTGGAGATGTCGACACCTAATGTTGCCTATAAGATATCTTCCTTGATGAAGAAGGGATATATAGAGAAGATTCAGTCTAAAGAGGATAAGCGAGAGTATATTCTCAAGGAGACTGAAAAGTTTCACGAGTACTATAAGGCGAAGAATAGTTATATACCGATAGTGCTCGACAGATTGGCGAAGAGGTTTACAGAAGAAGAAATCGATAACCTAGAGCACATTCTTAAGGTCATGAGCGATGAGTTTATGGGTGAGGTTAATAGATTTATCGCGGACAACAAGGTCGATTAGATGCATGATTTTAGGCTATATGAGGACTCGGTAATTTCAGAAATTAATAGAAAACATAAGGCAGATAGTGTTTTGCCTAATGGGTTTCGATATATATATTTCGAAAATATCGATTCAACAAATAAATATGCTAAGGAACATGCTGGCGAACTTGAGAACGCAATAATTGTGGCTGAAAACCAATATGCTGGTGTAGGTAAGAATTCATCTCACTGGTGGTCGTCACCATGTCAATCGATACTGGCGACGATTATGCTGTCGATTGATCTTGAGCCAGCTGAAACAATTGTGTATCCGCTTCTAGTCGGGGTTATAATCCGTGAAGTGCTGGCAGAGCATGGGGTTGAAGCTGAGGTCAAGTGGCCAAATGACATTTATATAGGCGGCAAGAAGCTAGGTGGGATTCTCTGTGAGACAATTATAGAGAACGGAAAAACTGAAAAATTAATAATAGGTTTTGGAATCAACGTTAACCAAACTAAAGAAGAGATGACTCTATATAATATGACATCTTTATATGAATATAAGGGTATAGAATTTAATAGATGTGAGCTCCTTGCGGATATTATCGTAAAGCTGTTTGAACACTTGAAGGATAGCAGTTCGGATAATACGAAGTATATGGAAAGAGAAGTGAACTCACATCTCTTCGCAAAGGGATTAACTGTAACTTTTGAATCGGATAAGCGCTATGAAGGTACGCTGACTGGAGTCGGCGAAGACGGGGCGCTTTTACTTTTGACAGAATCGGGCATGAAAAAGTTCATTTCAGGGAAAATAATCATGTAACAGATGAGAAAGAAAAGGTTAAAAATGGATAAGAATCGAAATAAAGAAAACGACATTTGCGATATTAACAAGAATTGTAATAATGGTCACGTTAAAAGCCACAACCGACTAGACGCACGCACTATTACAAGCGTTGGACTTGCGATAGCTCTTCTCGTGATAGGGTCTGCGATTTCCATACCAATCGGCCCAGTTCCCATTAGCCTGCAATCGCTCGTAGTGCTCTCGATAGGGATAACTATGGGGAGAAGACTCGGTGTGATGGCTGTTATAGTGTATGTGATAGCAGGGCTTGTTGGACTCCCAGTATTTGCCGGACTAAAAGGAGGACCGCAGTATATATTTGCTCCAACATTTGGATTCATAATAGCGTTCATCTTAGCAGCATATATAGTAGGTGCAGGATATGAATCGAGTTCAAACGTGAAGAGATATGTTAGTCTTGTTATAGCGACCTTTGTGATATATGCGGTAGGTGCGGGATACTTCTATTTTGTACAGAGTGTACATCTTGGGAACAACATTCCATTTACGAAAGTTCTCCAGCTTACGGTACTGCCGTTCATAATTGGAGATATGATAAAGCTTCATGTAGCTTTTTGCGTAGGCGGAAAACTTAAGAGTATACTAGGTGTAAACTTTGAAAATGCCAACTAGTTAAATGTCTTAATATATGAATAAAGTATAGGCGATAATCAATTCTCATCATCAGAAAAGATTATCGCTTTTTATATGATATATACAAGATAACGAAGCGCGTGTGCGGTTTATTGGCTTCTGACAAAATGGCTAAATGTATAAGGTCAACATCTAAACACCTTGAAAAAAACAAGGTATTTAGATATAATCGAGAGAAGTAACACATGTAAATACTGCCTGATGGCAAGGAGGATATAATGGTTAGAAGAAGACGTATGACAGATGCAGAAAAAGCACTTCTAATTGAAGAGGGAAAAGCAGCTAGAAGACAGAAGATGCTCAAAACGAGCATGAGAATAGCTGGTCTCAGCATAATCGCAGGAGCTACTCTTGTCGTTGCAACTAAGAAGATTTTCGACGAAATTTTTGTTGAGGATGATTGGTCAGATGTAGATTGGGGAGAAGAAGACGAGGACTACGGCGTATATTAAACCAATCCTTTGACACATGCTATAGATTTTGAAAGGGAATACGATGACGGAAAAAAAGGGCACTTTTTATATTACTACACCTATATACTATCCAAGCGCTAAGCTGCACATTGGACACACATACTGCACCGTTATGGCAGACGCTATGGCGAGATTTAAGAGGCTTACTGGATATGATGTAAGATTCCTCACAGGTACTGACGAGCACGGTCAGAAGATCGCTAAGTGTGCACAGGAAGCTGGCGTGACACCGATTGAATATATCGATCCAATTGTTGATACAATTAAGAGACTCTGGGCGACGATGGAGATTAGCTATGATGACTTTATCAGAACCACAGAGGAGCGCCATGAAAAGCGTGTTCAGGAAATCTTCATGAAGATGTACAACAATGGTGATATCTACAAGGATAAGTACGAGGGGTGGTACTGCACTCCTTGTGAGTCCTTTTGGACAGAGAGCCAACTAGTAGAAGGAAACTGCCCTGATTGCGGTAGACCTGTTAAGAAGATGAGCGAAGATGCATACTTCTTTAAGCTGTCAAAGTATTCTGACAAGCTTGTTGAGCTTCTTGGAAATGGCACATTCCTTCAGCCTGAATCTCGTGCGAAGGAGATGATTTCATTTGTAGAGCAGGGGCTCGAGGACCTATGTATCTCGAGAGCTTCATTAGATTGGGGCATCAAGGTTCCGATTGATGAGAGACACGTAATCTATGTGTGGCTCGATGCTCTATCAAACTATATTACCGCCCTTGGATTCCCTGGTGAGGATGAAGAGCAGTACAAAAAGTACTGGCCAGGAATAAACCTAGTAGGTAAGGAAATCGTAAGATTCCACTCCATTATCTGGCCTGCAATGCTCATGTCCATGAATGAGCCAGTGCCTAAGAAGGTTCTTGGTCACGGATGGATTCTAATCGATGGTGGTAAGATGTCGAAATCGAAGGGCAATATTGTTGATCCGGAGATTCTAATCGATCGTTATGGAATAGATGCGCTTAAGTATTTCTTGCTCAGAGAGTATACTTTTGGTCAAGACGGGCTATATACCAACGAAATCATGCTTAACCGCATCAACTACGACCTCGCTAATGACCTTGGAAACCTCCTATCGAGAACCGTTTCGATGATTGAAAAGTATTGCGGCGGAGTGGTTCCAGAAGCTACGACTGAGGATGATTTCGATCGTGACCTGATTGCTACAGCACTCGGATGCGCTGCGAAGGTTGAAGCCCACATGGATGAATTCCGCTTCAACAATGCGCTCGAGGAGATTTGGATAGTTATTTCGAGAGCTAACAAGTATATCGACGAAAAGATGCCTTGGGTTCTTGCAAAGGACGAGAGTAAGAAAGCCGAACTTGATACAGTTATGAGCAATCTAGCAGAGGTGCTCAGAATGATTTCTGTGTTAATCATCCCATATATGCATACGACTTCAGATAGGATGAGAGATCAGCTCGGAATTTCAAATCAAGAGGCAAAATGGTCGGATCTCGAAGAGTTCCGCATGATGGCTGGGGCAAATGTCCACAAAGGAGATGCTTTGTTCCCAAGGCTAGATGTAGCTAAGGAGATCGAAGTTCTATCTAATACAGAACAGGAAAAGGTTGCTATAAAGAAGAACAACCGAAAAAAATAAATAAGAATGAGGCCTCAAGTATAGACTTGAGGTCTTTTTTACCAATATAAGAGGGGGAGAAAAATGCTATTTGATGCACACACTCATTTGAATTATGAAGAGTTCAGTGAAGAAGAGCGGCTTGATAGGGCAAGGGAGATAGAAGAGTCTGATGTGGAGTTTATCATCGATGTTGGCGACTCTGTAGAATCGTCAGAGCAGGCGATTAAGGATGCAGCTGATTATTCTTGGTGCTATGCAGCTGTTGGGATTCATCCGGATAAGGCACTCACATACTCTGATGATGATATAGATAAGATCAAGGAGCTCGCTAGCGCACCAAAGGTTCAAGCAATCGGTGAAATAGGTCTAGACTTCCACTATGGAAAGGACTCCAAGGCTGAACAGATTGAGCTTTTTAGGAAGCAGATAAGAATTGCGAATGAACTCATGATGCCGATTATGATTCATACACGAGAAGCCGATGCACTTACAAGAGATATCCTCATCGAGGAAGGAGCATTTAGCGAAGAGAGGAAAGCTCATTTCCCAGAGAGGCCAGACGGACAAGGGGAGATGGTTGCTGATGCCAGAGTGCAGCTACACTGCTATTCGGGTTCCCTTGAACTGGCGCGAGAGTATGTGAAGCTTGGGGCGACATTCTCTATTGGTGGACCGCTTACATTTAAAAATGCGAGAAAAACTGTAGAGGTACTAGAGGGAATACCGCTTCAGTTTATAATGAGTGAGACAGATGCGCCTTTTCTAGCGCCTGAACCGAAGAGAGGGAGGCCTAATAAAACGCCGTATATTGAGCATGTTGTGAGAAGAATGGCGCTATTAAAGGACATCGGGTTTGATGAAGCAGTACGGATAACGTCAGAAAATGCGAGACGCTTCTTTAATATAGAGGTATTATAGGTAGAGTTATCTGCAATTCGGAAACATGTTCATACTATTACGCATAAATACGCTATTTAGGAGTTAACTTGGGATACCTATGAATGGAATTATAAAAAAGATTATCGATAGCAAAACAGTAGAAAATGGAGATAAAGTAATAGTCGGTTTTTCGGGTGGGCCTGATTCACTGACACTTCTTCATGCGCTGAATTCAGCTAAGGAGGAGCTTGGAATATCAATATATGCGGTTCATATTAATCATAAGATTAGACCTGTGGACTGTGATGTTGAGGCAGAACATGCTAGACGTATATGTATAGAGCTTGGTATTCCGTTTAAACTCGTTATCTGCGACTGTAAGGAGATCGCAGAACGCGAAAGGATATCGGAAGAAGAGGCTGGTCGCAAGGTTCGCTACGAAGCATTCTCTGATATGGCGTATGAACTAGAACGGTGCGGAACACCTAGAGATAGAATAAAGATAGCAGTAGCTCAGAACGCGGACGATCAAGTTGAGACTGTCCTGTTTCATATACTGCGTGGCACTGCAGTTCGTGGTCTAGCTGGTATACCTATTAGAAGGCTAGATGAGCGTGGATACATTGTAATTAGACCACTTCTAGATATAAGTCGAACTGAGATTGAGGGATATATAAATGACTGTGATCTAAAACCAAGCATGGACAAGAGCAATGAAAAGCCTATATACAGCCGTAATAAGATTAGACTTGAACTGATACCAGAGCTCGAAAGAGATTATAATCCTTCGTTTCGAAAGGCAATTACGCGGCTGAGCGAGTCAGCGGCTTGTGATGATGAATACATGATGAAAGAAGCGGCAAGACTATATGAGAATTCCGTCTCTTTGAATCATGAATATGAACTTTATGAAGTGAGGGATGTGCATAAAGCACTAAAGAGACGAATAGCAGCCATGATGCTTGAGGCAGAGGATGTTCATCCAACCTATGAGCTCGTCAATTCATTAGTAGGAATCATCGATTCAAGGAGCCCTTCAGCAAGCTACGATCTGCCTGGAGGAGTAACAGCAGAGCGCAGGTATGAGAGGCTGGTGTTTTTACAGAAAAAATACGTGAATGATCCTCGCTCAGGTTCAGGAAGGTGTGGTATAAAAGAGATTTCTTTAAAAGCTATATCTATTGCAGAATATCAAGAGTTAATAGGAAGTGCAGAAGGCAGCGAAGAAAATGATAATCCATATGCAGCATTTGACCTAGACAAGCTGTTTAAGGAAAGGGGCTTTAAAGCGGAAATGATTGGCGTATCAGATGAAAGCTCACAACTTGACGTTAGACTGCGCACCAGAAGGTCTGGAGACTATATCGGAACAGGAAACGGCAGCAAAAAGCTGCAGGATTTTTTAGTAGATGAGAAGGTGCCAAAGGCGTCTCGAGATGAAATAAAATTGGCTGCAATGGGTAGTGAAATACTTTGGATTTTACCTAATGAAATGTTTAAGTCAGAGCGATATAGGATTAAGGGGAAATATTCACAAAAATATCAGGTTGACAACAGTTCAGAGAGGGTTTTGTTTCTTGAACTGCGCTAATTCGTATGATAAAATAACACGACAGTTTGTGTAAAATAACAAATTTTAGACCAAAAATATTATTAAAGAAATATGAGGGGTACGATAATTGAAGAGATTTATTAAGAATTTTGCGATATATTTGGTTATATTCGCGGTTGTTCTCGGAGTAGCTTTTTTCTACAAGGGAGCAGATGGTGCGAAGAAGACTGCCGAAGTGAAATTCTCAACATTTGCAACTCACCTTGAAAAAGGAAAATATAAGACAATAAATATAACGGATAGAAAGATGACGGCAACGCTAAAGAATGGCAACAAGGAATACGCCTATGCGCCATCGGTTGTTGAAATCAGCTGGCTTGAGAACAGCTATGTGTTCCCGCAGGTTAAGTCCGGTAAGCTGAAGCTTTCTAGCGATCCACCGCAGAGTAGTGTTAACTTCTTCTCACTGCTACCGACGATTATTATGGTTGTCGCACTCGGATTCCTGTTCTACTTCATGATGAGTCAAGGTGGTAACAACAAAGCATTCCAGTTCGGTAAGAACAGGGCTAAGCTGTACAAAGAAAATGGTAAGAATATTCGTTTTGCTGATGTAGCTGGGCTAAAGGAAGAAAAAGAGGAGCTCGAGGAGATTGTTGATTTCCTTAAGAATCCTTCTAAATACTCTAATTTAGGTGCTAGAATTCCTAAGGGGGTACTACTCGTAGGTAATCCAGGTACTGGTAAGACTTACATCTCTAGAGCTACAGCCGGTGAGGCTGGAGTTCCATTCTTTACGATTTCAGGTTCTGACTTCGTCGAGATGTTTGTAGGTGTGGGTGCTTCTCGTGTAAGAGATCTTTTTGACCAAGCTAAGAAGAATGCTCCTTGCATCATATTCATAGACGAAATTGATGCCGTGGGACGTAAGAGAGGTGCTGGTCTTGGCGGGGGTAATGATGAGCGTGAGCAGACGCTCAATCAACTTCTTGTTGAGATGGATGGTTTCGATGGAAACTCAGGCATCATTATTTTAGCTGCTACAAATAGACCGGATGTACTAGACCCTGCATTGCTTCGCCCAGGCAGATTTGATAGGCAGATTGTAATCGGGATGCCTGATGTTAAAGCGAGAGAGGAAATTTTCAAGGTCCACACCAAGAATAAACCGCTTGCTGACGATGTTACAATTGAGATTCTAGCTAGGAGAACACCTGGTTTTTCACCTGCAGATATCGAGAACTTGGTTAATGAAGCGGCACTTTTAACAGCTAGACGCAACGGTACTAAGATTAGAATGGATGAAATTGAGGAGGCTACTACTAAGGTAATGGCTGGTCCTGCAAAGAAATCGAGAGTTATTTCCGAGGCTGAGAGAAAGCTTACTGCATACCACGAAGCTGGACACGCAATAGTTATGAAGGCCATACCTAACTCTGACCCAGTTCATCAAATCACTATCATACCGAGAGGTATGGCAGGTGGATTCACGATGTCGCTTCCTGAAGATGAAAAGTTCTTCATGACAAAGGGTGATATGGTGAATATGATTAAACATTTACTAGGCGGCAGAGTTGCAGAGGAGCTTAAGCTTGATGATATAAGTACCGGTGCAAGTAACGACCTTGAACGTGCAACAGCTATCGCTAGACAGATGATTACAAAGTATGGGTTTAGCTCAAAGCTTGGACCAGTAAGCTTTAGCTCAAGTGATGAAGTGTTCCTTGGAAAGGACTTTTCCACAAGACAGAATTATTCCGAGGAAACCGCTTCAGAAATCGATGCTGAGATTAAACATATACTCGAGAGCTGCTACGAAGCAACGACTAACATCCTTAAGGATAATGATGAAGCGTTTGAAAGAGTTGCGCAGGCCCTTCTACTCATCGAGACACTTGATGGAGAACAGTTTAATGATCTCTATGAAGGAAAAATCACACCTGAGGAGCTTGCTGAGAATGTAAAGGCTCGTGATGAAGAAATTGCGGAGCTAAACAAGGCAGAGGCAAAGGAAAGTGAGAGACTCGAGGAAGAGAGACGTCAGGAAGCTGAGGAGAGGCTAAAGGAACTTCAGTCTGTTATCGTTGGTGATTTAAAGTTTGAAGACTCTACTTTTGCAGAGGAAAACAAGCATGCAGACAAGAAAGATTTGGAAAAGCCATCTGAAGAAGAAAAGGCGAAGTCTAGCGTAGGATGGCCTTCTGATACTAAAGAAGAGCCGCAAGATGATGAGATTGATGTAGATGCGGATACAGATGCAGATGCAGCAAAGGATGCGGAGCCTGAATCTAAAGATGAATCCAAGAATGATGCGGAAGCTGACAAAGAGTAAAAGAGCGAGAGGCTCGGAGTCAAAGAAATTGAAGGAGCAATAAAATGAGGATAACTGTAGAAGATTGCCTTAATCTAGATGCGTTCAAAGGGAGCACCGTAATTTCCTGCAAGAGAAAGATGGACAGAAGAGTGCGAACCATCTCAGTTTTCGATGAAATTGATTATGAGAAGGGAATCGAGCGCAACGGAGTAAAGGAACAGATGGTTCTTACCCATTTCTGGAATTGTAAGGATGATATTGATGCTCAGTGCCGAATTGTCGTTGGTTTTGGTAAAAAGGCAATCGCTACACTCGTAATATTCCTGCATGAGGAAGGTGTGAGAGCTGTAGACCAAAAGGTAATCAAGACAGCGGAGGAAAATGGACTCCTGATTATCGTTATTCCAGACGATAAAGAGACCACGTATGCCGTGCTCATGGAACAGGTGCTTGATAAAATCTTGTACGGACACAACTACAGTGACAATATTTTAAACAACACAATTTATCATCTTCTTAACTTTGAAAAGCATAGAAACTTCCAGAGTGCGCTGAAGGAAGCGGCTATAAATAATGATTATCAGGCTATTTTGATGACCTCGGAGTTCAATCCAATACTCACGATTGAGACTCGCCATGAGGAAACTATTGATAATGCGATAGTTCAGGCCAAGAAGATGGATGTGTCGCACTCGACCATGTTCACCCAGGTCAATATTAATGACGTAATCACTTACTGGGGGACTATAGATATAAATAATGAGAAGCACATCTTGATGATTGTGGATAATGAGGACAATTACTCGGCTACTGAGATCAAGAAACTAGCTGAGATTATCGAGCTTGCGATGGGTATGTGGAAGTACACTCCTGAGAGAGATTCAAGGGCTGAATTTATCAAGTCAGCTATAAGAGGAGATTTGACATTTTGCTACACCCTAATCGACGAGGCTGGACTCAAAGGCAAACAGTTTGTCAGTGTATTCTATGCGAATGGGATAAACAACCGAGCATCACAGGATATTCTCGAGAAATATAAATCAGACAAGGGATTCGGCATACTTCCACTCATTGAAGGAAATGAATTTTACGGGATGATTTATGCCGATGCAGGTGAAGAGAAGGGCGTTCAGCTCAAGAATGATTGCCTCAGAATGTACGATGATCTCAAGGAAGGTCGTAAGGATGTAAGGATTTTTCACTCTACAGGTATTGAGGAGCTCGACAGCGCTATAGACGGTTTCAAGATGATTAACGAGACTTGGAATAACGTAGAGGCTGTGTTCCCATATAAGAGGGTGTTTACTAAGTACGAGATGTCGATGGTCTGCAACTGTATCAATATTCAGATGCAGAGTAGTGTGCTCAAGAAGATTTACCTAGATTTACTCGAGCCATTTGAACGAGAAGTATCTCTAAATAAGGGAAGGTTGCTCCTCGAGACACTCGAAACATTCGTACTTGATGCCGGAATGAATAGTAATAAGACTGCAGAGTTTATGAATATTCATAACAACACAGTTCAATACAGACTAAAGCGAATCAATGAGATTCTCGGCGCAGAGCTAACAGGAAACAGAATTATCCCAGGGCTCACTATGGCACTGGCTCTAAGGAGAATGGAGGATCACTAAATGCTTCTAGCTGTAGATGTAGGAAATACAAATATAGTGATAGGCGTGTTCAGCAAGTCGCAGCTCATTACCAGCTGGCGACTTGCTACAGATAGCAGGCGAAGTGCAGACGAGTATGGGATTCTAGTCGAGCAGATGTTCAGACATGAGGGGATAGACCCATCTGACATTGACGATGTGATTATATCCACTGTCGTGCCTTCGCTGCTTTTTGCCTTACAGCACATGTGCTATAAGTATTTGCACGTATCACCACTTGTTGTTGAGACGGGTGTGAAGACGGGGCTCAAGATCAAGTGTGATGACCCGCGCCAAATCGGTTCTGACAGGATTGTGAATGCCGTTGCTGCACATCACAAGTATAAGAATCCGCTAATTGTCATCGATTTCGGAACAGCTACGACTTTCTGCGCGATAACTGAGGACGGAGACTATCTAGGTGGTACGATCGCACCCGGGATAAAAATTTCAGCTAAGGCGCTTTTTGAGCAGACAGCTAAGCTACCACATGTAGATCTAGAGGTCCCAGGAAATATGATTTGTAAGAATACCATTGAAGGCATGCAATCGGGACTAGTATATGGTCATATGGGGCTTACCGAATACATCGTTGAAGGCATGAAGAAAGAGCTCGTAGAAAACTACGGGAAGGATTACGATACCATTAAAGTCATTGCGACAGGTGGGCTTGCTCCAATGGTAGAGGATGGCGTAAAGTGCATAGATGTCATTGAAAAGAGACTTACGCTCGATGGCCTAGTGCTCATCTATGAAAAGAACAAATCACAGAGGAAGAAACGTAACTAATGTCAGATACGAGATATATTATTGGCGATGTTGAGCTACCAAATCCATTTTTGTTAGCACCGCTTGCAGGTGTCACGGATGCAGTTATGAGAAGACTCTGTGAGGAGCAGGGAGCGGCGATGACGTGCACTGAAATGGTGAGTGCAAAAGGTTTATACTACGGAGATAGGAAGACGCCAAAACTCCTATATATACCTCCGAAATCCGGAATAACAGCAGTCCAAATTTTTGGCAGTGAACCTGATGTGATGTCGTATGCTGCATCGGCTTTGAACTCAGAACCCAATAAGATTCTCGATATTAACATGGGATGTCCAGTACCTAAGGTTGTAAAAAATGGTGATGGTGCAGCTCTGATGAAGAACCCCGACCTTGTCTATGATATCGTATATGCGGTTGTGAAAAATTCTGAGAAACCAGTTACCGTTAAGATAAGAAAAGGATTCGATGAGGAGTCTATCAATGCAGTAGAAGTTGCGAAGGCCATATCAAGTGCAGGGGCATCTGCTGTTGCTGTTCACGGGAGAACACGGGAACAATACTATTCAGGCAATGCTGACTGGGATATCGTAAGGCGGGTCAAAGAAGCTGTAGGTATACCAGTTATAGGCAATGGCGATGTATTTACAGGTAAAGATGGCGTGCGCATGATGGAGGAGACAGGATGCGACTTTGTCATGGTAGCACGAGGTGCAATGGGAAATCCCTGGATATTTAAAGAATTAAATGCAGCCATCCATGGCGAGGAGGCACCACCTCGTCCAACTGTAAGAGAACTTAGCATGATGATGATTAGACACCTAGACGAACTGGTTCAACTTAAGGATGAATATTCTGCGGTAAGAGAGATGAGGAAGTTTGTCGCATGGTATACTAAAGGGGTGAAGGGAGCAGCTAAACTCCGTGGTAAGATTAATAATATTGAAACACATGCAGAGATGAAAGAGGCTTTGAACATTGAGTAATAAGAAGAAACTTAAAGCGGTATCCATCATGTTATTACTGATAATGATAGCTAGTGTACTTGGTGGATGCACGACCTTTGACAATTTCAAAAAGACTTTTGTAGATAAGCAGGTAGTTGGTGATGATAACACCATAACCATCGGTATATATGAACCTAGTTCTGGAGAATTTAAAGAACAAGGTGAAGAGGAAATCAGAGGAATTGAGCTCGCAAATTCTATTTATAGCAATGTAAATGGAATCAAGATTAAACTCGTTAGAGTCGATAACCAGTCTGATGTCAATTCAGCAAAAGGTGCGATACAGAACCTCATCAAGATGAAACCCTCTGTGATACTTGGGAGTGCCGGTGAGGCAAACTCTATGGTTGCATCACCATATATTGAGGCAGCAAAGATCCCGACTATTACGCCGTCTGCTGTCAATCCGCTGATTACTGAGAACAACAAGTATTATTTCAGGGCATCTATTACCGAATCACAGCGCGGAGCAGGGCTAGCCGAATACGTGTACAGTGTGCTCGGATCAAGAAAAATTGCAACGATATCCATGAAGAATGATAGTGCAAACACTGCCATGCAGAGAGGCTTCAACTCCAAGATTAGCGAACTAGAGCAGGGAACTTCCGGTGATTCTCCCGGCGTTTCGTCCATTGTCTATCAGAAGGCTGTTGATGTCGATTTTGAAAGCTATGGAAAGCTTGTTAAAAGTATAAAGAAATCTGATGCAGATGTTGTGGTTGTACCGTTTGGGGCAGAGAATTCCGATAAGCTCTTCTCAGAAATAGAAAAAGAAAATCTAGAGAAGAAGATAACCTTTGTAGGAAGTTCAAACTGGAACAATGAAGACTTTATAGCGATGATGAAGAGCCATCCAAAGATTAAAGTTGTATTTCCGTCGGACTCCGTGTTCAGCGGTGGAAAAACGACGACAAAGTCTGTAACGGCTGAGACTCAGAGATTCATTATTGAGTATGCAAAGAAGTACGGTAATGATTCCGAACCAACGAGTAATGCAGCCCTTGGATATGATTCATATTTGCTGGCCATCAATGCTATCAATAGAGCAAATTCTAAAAAACCAGAGGACATAAGAAAGGCTTTGTCAGAATTATCAAATGTCAGAGGGGCGACGGGTGTGTTCACTTTTGATGAATATGGAAATCCTATAAAATCAGTAAACCTATCAACAATTAAGTCTGGAAAGGTTATTTCGCTATATGTGACTAACGACAAGACCACAGCGGAAAATATGGGAAAGATTAAGTAAGTAAATTAAGTATAATCAAGCATTTGAAGTATTGTTTAGTGCGAGATGCTTTGTAGTTAGAGGTAGTAAAATGAATTATATAGAGTACTTAGAAAATTCAAATTCTGAGATGATTGAAGAGCTTGCAAAGCAGGTAAGAATTGACAGTGTAAAGTCAGAACCAGTAAGAACACCTGAAGGGGAGCTTTACCCGTTTGGAAAGGGCGTTCAGGAGTCTCTTGCAGAGCTGCTTAAACTTGGTGAGAGCATGGGATTCGAGGTCCACAACTATGATAATTACGTTGGAGAAATCGTTTTTCCTGGAGAGCCAGGCGAAGAATCCTTCGGTATAGTTGGACACCTCGATGTAGTTCCGGTGGCCGACGATTGGAAGCATGGTCCGTTTAATCCAGTGATTGAAGATGGTTTTATGTATGGACGAGGAACAGCTGACGATAAAGGACCTGTTATCGCTGCACTTTTTGCAATGAAAGCAATTAAAGATGCAGGTATTACACCTAAGAAAACTATTAAGCTGATTGCTGGCCTCGATGAGGAGACCGGCAAGGAAAGCGCTATCCATTACAGAGAAGTAGCAGCGATGCCTGATTTTGGGATTACCCCAGATGCTGACTTCCCCGTAATTAATGGCGAGAAGGGGATTCTTATATTTGATATCGCACAGAAGCTCAAGAAGCCTACAGCGAAGGAAGGGCTCATGTTGAGCAAGGTTCAAGGTGGACTGGCAGCAAATGCAGTTCCAGCGCATGCTAGAGCAGTTATAGCTTCAGATGAGAGAGCAAGATATGACGATATTATTGAACTCGCTAAATCATATAGTAAAGAGAGCGGGTATGATGTTACCGCTAAAAAGACGGGGACATCATTAGCCGTTGAAGCTCATGGAGTTGCGGCACATGGCTCAGTTCCAGAGAAAGGGCTTAATGCTATAAGTATTCTTATGGAGTTCCTAGGCAAGCTTGACCTCTCTGGGGATGAGGTAACTGAGTTTATAGATTTCTATAATGAACATATCGGATTTGATTTAAATGGTGAACGCCTAGAATGTCAGTTTGAAGATGATCAATCAGGCAAGGTAATCGTAAACGTTGGAACGATTGATATTAACGATGAAGTTGCCACTATGAAGATTAATATAAGAGTCCCAGTAACGTATGATAACTCAGCAGTTATGAAGGGTGTTGAAAGTGTACTAGGACCAAATCAAGGCATAGTAAAGGGTACAGACGATAAAGCGATATACGTTGATCCAGAAGACGAGTTTGTAAAAACACTGATGGAAGCATATCGAGATTACTCGGGAGATTTAGATAGTGAACCAGTAGTAATCGGTGGCGGAACATATGCTAAGCACTTTGATGGTGTATTAGCATTCGGAGGACTCTTTCCGTGGGAAGATGATTGCATGCACATGACAGATGAGAGAATCTCTCTTGATTCGTATGACAAGATGGCAAAGATATATGCCTCGACCATATATAAGCTTTGTTGTAAGTAGGTATAAGAAGAGAAATGGGTGTTCAGGAACAGATTGTTTATATAAAAAATGAGCATGATACTGAAGAGTTTGGAATGAAATTGGCTTCCTCATTGGAGCCGGGCGATATTGTGGCTCTAATTGGAGATCTTGGAACTGGCAAGACTACTTTGACGAAGTATATCGCAAAGGGGCTTGGGGTTACTGAGAATATCGATAGTCCAACCTTCAATATTGTTAAGGAACACAAGAGCGGTATAATACCGCTCTTCCATTTTGATGTGTATAGATTATCGAGTGGTGATGAACTTCTCGATATCGGAGCTGATGAATATTTCTATTCTGATGGAGTATGCATAATTGAGTGGGCTGATATAGTGGCGGATGTTGTACCTGAGAAAGCAAAGGTAATATTGATAGAGTATGGTGAAAAACAAGGGGAGCGAATTTATAGATGTATATTCTAAGCATTGAGACGACAGGAAAATATGGTTCAGCTGCACTCATAGATGGAGATGGCAGAATCTCATCAAAAAGCTCACATGAAGAAATGAATCACCTTAAGGATATCATGCTACTTGCTGATGAATGCCTTAAGGCAGAAGGGATTGGAACTAATTCCATCGACGCAGTGGCGGCTTCTATAGGTCCAGGCTCGTTTACAGGTATAAGAATTGGGGTATCTAGTGCGAGGGGAATCGCTGAGATGCTTAATATACCTTGTATTTCGATATCTTCTCTAGAGGGAATGGCGGCTCTTGCTGACGCTCATATGGGTGAGGAAGTAAGATTTTTCGCACCTATCATCAATGCGAGGAGAGGACAGCTCTACGGTGCACTTTTTGAGAGAGATGGCGCCAGATATAACGCTGTACTTAGTGAGAGGCAGTACATGATAGATGAGTTTTTGGAAGAGATTGATAAAATCGATTCTGAGGAGAATCAGATTATCTTTGTTGGTGACGGCATAGATGCATATGAAGATAAAATTCGCGAAGCTGGATTATATAGATTAGCTGATGAGGAGTGGCGCTATCAAGATGCTTCGTCAGTGGCTGAGCTAGCACTTCAAAAATATAACAGTAACAATACAATCACTTATGATTATCTTCTTCCTAACTATATGAGAAAGAGTGAAGCTGAGATGAGACTTGAATCCGGTACTCTCAGTAGCAAGATAGGGAAGCTCAGATGATAATGGAAACATGTCGGGATAAGGCTAAGATCAGAGTCCGAATTGCAAAGTCCTCAGATCTTGATGATATATATGAGCTTGATATGCAGACGTTTGCAATGCCGTGGAGCAAGGAGGCACTTAGCTACGATATACTTGAAAACGATAATGCGTTCGTGATTGTTGCTGAGTATGAAGGCGAATTTGCAGGATATGCTGATATTTGGACAGTTCTGGATGAAGCTGATCTTAACAGTATCGCAGTGAGAGTTGACTTCAGAAGGAAGGGAATAGGTGATGCGATTATGCTCGCGATGACTGAAATACTTTCAGCAAATGGCGTGGCAACTATAAACCTCGAGGTGAGAGTCAGCAACATGCCTGCGATAAAGCTTTACAAAAAATACGGATTTAATGAGTGCGGAGTGCGTCCAGGGTATTATCTAGATAATGGTGAGGATGCGCTGATTATGAAGAGGGAGACAGGTGGTTATGCATAATAATAAGCATATTACACTGGGAATAGAATCGAGCTGTGATGAGACGGCAGTAGGCATAGTTGCAGACGGGCGTGAGATTCTAGCAAATGTCATTTCATCGCAGATTGACATACACACTAAGTTTGGTGGTGTAGTACCTGAAATTGCTTCGAGACGTCACCTTGAGAGTATCAACGATGTAATAGAGCAAGCGCTAGATGAAGCTGAAGTTACTATGGATGAGGTGGATCTAATAGGAGTAACTTATGGACCAGGATTGGTTGGTGCGCTACTTGTTGGAGTGGCAACGGCAAAGGCAATGGCGTGGGCTCGAGGTATTCCGCTAGTAGGGGTAAACCATATGCATGGTCATATCGCATCGAATTATCTAGAATATAAGGAACTTGAGCCACCGTTCATCGGGCTCGTGGTCTCTGGCGGACACACCAACATCATCAAAGTCGATGATTACAACGAGTGTAAGATACTTGGAGCGACCAGAGATGACGCGGCAGGTGAAGCGATGGATAAGGTTGCTAGGGTAGTAGGACTAGGATATCCAGGTGGACCAAAGATAGATAAAGCTGCCCGCGAAGGGAATAGAGATGCTATCAAATTTAAAAGGGTGTATCTCAATGATGGAAGCTATGACTTCAGCTTTAGCGGACTCAAGACTCAGGTACTAAACTACATAAATAGCGAAAGACAGGCAGAAAGAGAGATAAATATACCTGATTTGGCAGCTTCATTTCAGGAATCGATTATGGAAGTTATCGCAGATAAGGCAATCAGCGCAGCTACTTCTTATGGAAATAATAAAATCGTAGTGGCTGGTGGCGTTGCTGCTAACAGCAGGCTTAGAGAATTGCTTGAGAGCAAGGGCGAAGCAGCTGGAATCGAGATTCTTAAGCCAGCTCAGATCCTGTGCACAGACAACGGTGCGATGATCGCTTGCTCTGCATACTATCAGATGAAGAAAGGAGAGTTCGCGGACATGTCATTAGATGCGTGCCCCGGACTGGAGTTTTAACTATGCTTGTAATGTCGGCAAAAGATATATGCAAGTCGTACGGAACGGACATCATCATCGAGGATGTTTCGTTTTCTGTAAATAAAGGAGACAAAGTTGGAATAGTCGGCCCGAACGGTGCTGGAAAAACCACATTGTTAAGCATAATTGCAGGCGAGAATGAACCGACTAGCGGCGATGTTTTTATCCGCAGTGGGTATGTCGTCGGGTATCTCAAACAGAAGGATCACTTTTTCTCAGAAGGAACAGTGATCGAGGAAGCTGCGAAGACTTTTACGCACTTTTATGAGATGGAAGAGGAGATTTCAAGTCTGGAGAAGGCAATCTCTGATACGAATAATCCGATATTTGATCAAGATCTAGAAGCCTATACCCACCTTATGGATGAGTATAAAGCTACTGGTGGATATTCATACAAGAGCGAACTAATCGGTGTACTGGCGAGTATGGGATTTGGTGCAGATACTCACGATAAGGAGATAAGCATGCTTTCTGGCGGTGAGAAAACCAGACTTGCATTGGCTTGTATGATGCTTCAAAAGCCAGATATCCTCATGCTAGACGAACCAACTAATCATCTCGATCTTAAGATGCTTGCTTGGCTCGAGTCATTCCTAAAGACTTATAAAGGGACAATAATCGTCGTATCTCATGATAGATACTTTTTGGATAGGATAGTGAATCGCATATTTGATATGCGAGGGACGCACCTTGTAGATTATCGCGGAAATTACTCAGAATACCTCGTAAAGCGTAGTGAGCGCGAAGAGGTGATGAGACGAGAGTACGAAAAGCAGCAGAAAGAAATCGCTAGGCAGGAAGAAATAATCCGCAGATTTAAGCAGCATAATACGGAACATCTCGTCAAGAGGGCACAGTCTAGAGAGAAGAGGCTTGCGCATTTAGAAGTACTGGATAGACCGTCACTCAAGCAGGCCGAACTGAAACTATCATTTGATGCTGACTTTCAGAGTGGTAAGGATGTAATCATGACAGAAGAGCTGTCTAAGAGCTTTGGAGAGAAGCAGCTCTTTAAGGATGTCAAGTTTGATATCAAAAGTGGAGAGAAGATATGTTTTATCGGAGAGAATGGTGTAGGTAAAACCACCCTGCTGCGCATCATCATGGGCGAGGAAGAAGCAGATGAAGGGTATTTAAAAATCGGACATAATGTTGATTTTGGATATTATGACCAGGGACAGCTGTTACTTGATGAGAACGAGACTGTATTAGGTGAGATGAAAAACGCATATCATCTCTATACCGACACGGAAATGCGAAATATCCTAGGTAGATTCTTATTTAGAGGTGATGACGTATTCAAGAGTGTATCGGCACTTTCAGGCGGAGAAAAAGCGAGATTGTCGCTTCTAAAGCTAATGTTATCCGGAGCTAATACCCTAATCTTCGACGAACCGACCAATCACCTTGATATTGAATCAAAGGAAATTGTCGAGGCGGCGATTATGGAATTCAAAGGAACTGTTCTAATCGTATCTCATGACAGATATCTGCTCAGTAAGATTCCCGACAGAATCCTCGAACTAAGACACGAAGGAATAAGGGAATACAAAGGCAAGTTTGATTACTATCTCGAGAAAAGTTCAGAGTTTGACAAGCAAGATAACGATATTGGTGGCGATGAAAATACAAATGATGAACTAAGCGCTGAAGACGAGCGTAGACGCAGGAAGGAACGAGAAGCTGAAGAGAGGCGCAGATCGCGCAGGGTCGCTGAATTAGAAGCGATTATCCACGATATAGAGGCTAAGATTGATGATATCGAGTCTGAAATGTGTAAGCCTGAACATGCTTCTGATGTGTTCTATCTCCGAGAGGCTGGGGACAAGGCTGATGAGTACAAGACCGAACTCGAGAGTATTTACGACGAATGGCTCAGCTTACAGGAAGACGAATAGCTGAATTCTCTTAATAATATGAGTGAAGGCTGCCGAGCGCAGCCTTTTTTTATGCCTGCTTATAATTCTATGGACGATTATTACCTAACACACTATATCAGATTAATAGCGCAACTAATGTAAAATTGAGATAGACACAGTATGATGCTAACTTAATCAAATAATTAATCTAAATGAAATAAAGTTATTATTTCATAAAAAATATTTATAACAGTTGATAAGTCTATCTGTGATAACAATTTGTAGCAAACATTGGTTTCATGAGATAATCTTGTTAAGATTGTATCAAAATATTAGGTTTTACTGAGGAGGTACTTGAGATGATGAGATTTACAAATCCTAGGGATTTATATCACGGTAAGGGTGCTCTGGAGGCACTTAAATCGCTGAAAGGCAAGAGGGCTGTTATATGCGTGGGTGGCGGAAGTATGAAGAGGTTCGGCTTCCTAGATAAGGCTCAGCAGTATTTAGAAGAAGCAGGTATGGAGGTTGCTCTAATCGAGGGAATTGAGTCAGATCCTTCCGTAACTACAGTCATGGATGGTGCCCGCAAGATGCTCGAATTTGAACCTGACTGGATTGTTGCAATTGGTGGAGGCTCTCCAATTGACGCTGCGAAGGCTATGTGGATTAAGTACGAGTACCCAGAATGTACATTTGAGGACATGTGCAAGGTGTTTGGGCTTCCTGAACTTCGAAAGAAGGCACACTTCTGCGCAGTATCCTCTACATCGGGAACTGCCACAGAAGTTACTGCTTTTTCCATAATTACTGACTATGATAAGGGTATCAAATATCCACTCGCAGATTTTCAGATTACACCAGATGTAGCTATTGTCGATCCAGATCTTGCAGAGACGATGCCACAGAAGCTTGTAGCTCACACAGGAATGGATGCTCTTACACATGCGATAGAAGCCTTTGTATCATTAGCCGCATCAGATTACACGGATGCACCAGCTTTATACGCTATACAAATGATTCAGAAGAATCTAGTTCCGTCATATGAGGGAGATATGGAAGCGAGAGATGCTATGCATAATGCACAGTGTCTAGCTGGAATTGCATTCTCAAGCGGACTGCTCGGTATAGTGCACTCTATGGCACATAAGACAGGAGCCGCATTTGACGATTATGGCGCGCATATCATCCATGGTGCTGCAAATGCAATGTACCTGCCAAAGGTTATCGCATTCAATGCAAAGGATGAGAGGGCTGCGGAGAGATTTGCTGTAATTGCAGATACACTCAAGCTGGGTGGAGAGAGCAGAGATGGGAAGATTAAAAATCTGATTGAATGGCTGAGAGGTATGAATGACGCTTTAAATATACCTCACGGCATCAAAAATTACGGTGCGGATAGCTATCCAGCAGACCAAGGATTTGTTCCAGAAGATGTATTCCTAGCAAGATTACCAGAGATTGCAAAGAATGCTATCCTCGATGCTTGTACAGGTGCAAACCCTCGTAAAATTAATCAAGAAGAAATGGAAAACCTACTTAAGGCCTGCTACTACGATACAGAGGTAGACTTTTAAAACTCATTAATACATTACTAATATTTCTTTTAATATGTAAAAGGAAGAGTATTATCGAAGAAAAGCATGGGGCCGTGATATGACCCCAGCCCTTTCTTTCTGATAATGTGGGATACCTCACTGTAAAAATACAATCAATTTCTAAATTGCGAATTATAGCTCTATAAATGCAAAAAATATACGGAATTATTTACATTTATCGTGATTAATATGCATATGATTGATAAAAAACTTGCAAGAATTGATTGTATAATTTATAATTAACGTTGAATTTCAAAAGGAGGTTAGAGCTATGACTTTTGATACAATAAGAGATATAGTAGTCGAGCAGCTTGGAGTTGATGCTGATATGGTTCAGATGGACACCAACTTGATGAAAGATCTCGAAGCAGATTCGCTTGATGCTGTAGAAATCATTCTTGGCGTTGAGGAAGCTTTCGGTCTAGACATTCCAGATGAAGAAGCTGAAAAGTTTGAGACTGTTAAGGATTTAGTAGAGTACGTAGATTCACACAAGTAAGAAACACGAAAATTGTCGAGTTGGGGTGGGAAGTATTTATGAAAAGCAACAATACAAAGGTATCAAATGCGATTATCCGCAGACTACCAAGATATAGAAGATATTTGAACGAACTTCGTAAGCAGGGCGTTAAGAAAATCTCTTCTAATGAATTAAGTGAGCTTATTGGTTATACTGCATCTCAGATTAGACAGGATCTCAATACATTTGGTGGCTTTGGCCAGCAGGGATACGGTTATTCAGTTGATTCTCTATTCCATGAGATTAACAAGATTCTAGGTCTTGACCGTGAGTACAAGACTATCGTAGTTGGTATTGGTAATCTTGGTCAGGCAATCACGAACTACACTTATTACTACAAGATTGGATTCAATATAGTTGGTCTCTTCGATGTTAATCCAAAGCTAGTAGGGCTAAGCATCAATGATGTGCTTGTTCGCGATTTTTCTGAGATGAGCGATTTTGTAAAGGAAAATGACATAGATATTGCGATTATCTGCGTTAACCGTGAGAATGCACAGAAAGTCACAGATGTTCTTGTCGATGCTGGTATTGAGGGAATCTGGAATTTTGCACCAGTAGATCTCAATGTACCAAACGATGTCGCTGTTGAGAATGTTCATCTAAGTGATAGTTTACACACGCTATCGTTCTTAATCAGAAGCAATGAGCTAGAAGATGCTGAGAAGTAAATAGTTAGACATAATTCAATGAAAAGAAATGGTTGGGCAGTGCCCAGCCATTTTGTTTATATGTATTTTGAGGTAGGGCATAAAAAAACCCCTGTGTAAAGCACAGGGGAAATTGCTACCTTTGGTATATCCTTAACGGATTATTCCTGAGCAGGTGCTCCTACTGGACATACATCTGCGCAAGCTCCGCAGTCAATGCAAGTATCTGCATCGATTACATAAGGTGTTCCTTCTGTAATAGCCTCTACAGGGCAACCATCCATGCAAGCACCACAGCTGATGCAATCTTCACTAATCTTATAAGCCATAATAATCCTCCTATGATAAACAATTCATTTGATTTCTTTATCAGCATTGTATCATGGTATAATGGGTTTGATAAAGTTAACTTTTTGTGAAGTTTTCAAGGAATAACGTTATATGAAGGTATATTCATTTACAGGAAAAAGTGGGACTGGCAAGAGCTATCAAGCGATTAGGGTTGCTAAGGAAAAGGGGATTCCGGCGCTGATTGATGATGGTCTTTTGATTTATAAAAATAAAATTGTGGCAGGCAGATCAGCCAAAAAATGTGAATCAAGAGCTAAAGCGATGCGCATTGCACTTTTCAATTATGAAGATCACAGAATCGATGTGCAGAAAAAGATAAAAGCCCTCAAGATTAAGAAACTACTCGTGCTCGGTACATCTGACCATATGGTGGATATAATAACCGACACACTAGAAATACCAAGGGCTATAGAGAGACTATACATTGAGGATTACACCAGTGCTGGTGAACGTGAACTTGCGGCGGAGCGTCGCTACAACCATGGGGAACACGTTATTCCAGCGCCAATGGGTGATTTAAAGAGGGATTTTGCAGGGTACTTCATGAATCCGCAGAGATTTCTCAAAAACTGGAACCTCGCTAACGATGAGACAGATAAGTATGAGAAAACTGTGGTTATGCCACAATATGTTTATAATGGAAATTACACGATTAATGAGAACGTAATCGGTGATATTATCAGGATTGTGGCGAGGAAGTATAGGCGCAACATCAGGGTGACGAATTTTTATAACAATGGTAAAACTGGCAGTCTGGTAATCGAGCTGGACCTAAAGGTCAGGAAGACCGTCGATTGTATGCGTTCATGTATTATCCTGCAAAGGGATGTTAAGCGCAGCATAGAACAGATGACATCATTTCAGGTAAAGTGTGTAAATGTTAACATTAAGGAGCTAGTGCTCGACCGCGAGATAATGCGTAATCATGGTAGGAAGCAGGCGTGAAGAAGCTAACCTGAAACTGAAATAGTGGAGGTGTTAAACGATAAATTTTCCATATTTACATATCTAGTACGAAACATAAAAACGATGATTCATATCACCTAAATGCATTGATTAAAAATATCAGCCCGCGGGATATTACCTGCAGGCTGATGTTTTGTTTATATCACATATATTTATATTTTTTTTAATTCGAATTGCTTTAGGTAGTTTAAATATTTTTTTTCGCTTGAAGAAAGTTCATCTATAGGACGATGTCCTATACCGTATACGAATTTTATATCTGGCTCAATTGGTATAGCCTGTATATTTGAATTATTTGGTAGATTATTCGAAAATTCAACAGAGTGAAGTGAAATCCCCATTCCAGCCTTTAGTAGCTCAATACTTCCTATTGAACTACCTTCGTACGTAGGACAAAATTCAAGCCCCTGCTTAATCATTGCATCTTTAATAATAGCCTGGAGAGTGGAGTTCCTCCCAGGTATGAGTATCTTCTCGCCAGACAAATCCTTAAGTGATAGGCTGGTTTTATTAGCGAGTGGATGAGATGTATTAACTAATGCTACAAATTTAGTTTCAACCATTGGCAGAAACTCATAATTCCCAGTTAACTCACTAGGAGGAAATGCCGTAAATAGATTGTATTTTCGTTGTTTGAACATATCTAGTAAGCCTATTTCATCTGCCTCGATAAGATTAAAATTTATATCGGGTTCAGCGATCATAAATCCGATCATATACCCTGCAAGATCGTAATACTGTGGATTTGAGATAATCCCAACAACGAGTTTATTGTTATCCCTGGAGCTAAATAGCTCTAACTCACTCGAGTAAGAGTCGCATAGTCCAATTATCTTTTTTGCATAAGGCAGAAACATGATTCCTGCTTCAGTTAACCTAATTGATCGTGTCGTTCGAATAAATAATTGTGTCCCGAGTTCCTTCTCAAGAATTCTTATATGCTTAGATAATGATGATTGTGATATAAATGAATCCTCGGCAGCCTTGCTAAAATTAAGATTGCTAGCCAATAAAATAAATTCTTTTATATGTTCTGTATTCATAACGTGCCTTTCGATTAACGAAGCTATATATTCTAATATAGAATAAATACTATCATATTTTGAATTGCGGGACAACGTGAAACAAGATTACAATTGATAAAAAGATATCAATCACAGATGTCGGATAAAACGATACGAATTATTTATTGAAGGAGGCACCAAATGTTATTCCAGGTTTATGGTGATAACTCATTTTACCAGCTAATTGGATGGGTTATGGTTTTTGCAGGACTTATTATTACAAATGAGATTCAGAGAAGATCTAAGGCAGGAGGCTGTTTTTTCTTTTTCGTGTTACCGGCGGCACTCACTGCTTATTTTATCGCTATCTATATCGGTGCGGCTAATGGTGCTTCCTGGGCGCTTAAGAACCCTACATACGTTCATATGACCAGCTGGTTCCACTATGCTAAGCTCTATGCAGCTACAGCAGGATGCATAGGGTTTATGATGCTCAAATACAAGAAGGGGATTGGAAAGACTGAATGGTTTAAAGTTTTTCCGTTTGTAATCGTGGCTATTAATATAGTAATCGCGGTATGCAGTGATTTCGAGAGTGCAATAAGAGGATCTATTGCACTGGCTAATACAGGCACGAGATGGTGGTTATCCTCTGAAGGTGTATGGCTTTACGGTGGCTGGTGGAATGTAGCCAATGGTGTTGCAGGCATTATAAACATATTCTGCATGACTGGATGGTGGGGGATTTATCAGTCTAAAAAGAAAGATGATATGCTATGGCCGGATATGACATGGGCTTATATACTAGCTTATGATATTTGGAATTTTGAGTATACGTATTTAAATCTTCCAACACATTCGTGGTACTGCGGATTTGCGCTACTATTAGCACCAACTGTTGCAGCGATGTTCTGGAATAAAGGTGGATGGATTCAGAATCGTGCCAATACACTCGCTACTTGGTGTATGTTCGCACAAGTATTCCCAATGTTCCAAGATTATAGTAGATTCTCCGTAATACCAAGCTTATACGCAGATGGTTTCATGAAGTCCAATATTCACCCAACTGCCGCTGATCCTAGAGCTGGTGGAGTTGTTGCAGTCGCTTCAATTCTTATTAACCTTGCAATATTTGCATACATCGTTAAACGAGCAAAGGCTCAGGGTATTAATCCATACAAAAAAGAAGTATTTAAAGGTACACGTGACTTTGAAGAGGCTATGGCGAGAGCAGCATAATCAGATTATAGTGATTATAGGAGAGCAGTATGATTAATTACGATAAGATTAAAGGAAATAAAAAGCCAGAATGTGTTAAGGATGACGGCCCCATTCGCGAATCGATAGTTAAACTTGCTAAGATGATTACCGATAGACCTGCACAGCATCTAGGCCTTAAGAAGATTACAAAAGATGACCCGGAGTACTGGGGTTTGGCGGCCTTAATCTCGGATGAAGAGGCTGAGCTAGCGAGTAAACTCGGAGTGAGGAAACCAAAGACATTTGAAGAAATTCATAAGCTTTCGGGTATGAGTGAAGAGCAGTGCAGAGAGCTAATAGATCATATGTCTGAGCAGGGTGTCCTAGAGTATAATTGGGAGAATCTAGATGGTACAAATCCTAAAAATGAAAAGAGATACATAGTTCCTATGTTTGTACCTGGAGTTGGTGAATTTGCAGCTATGCATGAGACCAATATGAATGAGCATCCGGAGCTTGGTCGATTTTTCGAGAGGATGACGTTTCTTCCTCTTGAGAGAGTAACTAAAATTGTTCCGCCTGGGGGTGCTGGTGTTGGAATGCATGTTATTCCTGTAGAGCAAGCAATTTCAATGGAAGATACTTCTATCTCTGTTGAGCATATTTCGCACTGGCTTGAGAAATATGAAGGCAAGTATGCGGCGAGCCCATGCTCTTGTCGTAAATCTAACTGCTCATACGACGAAGGCTGCGCTGACGATTTTAACGATTGGTGCATTGCTGTCGGCGATATGGCGGATTATGTTGTTGAAACGAAGAAGGGCGGACGATACATTTCCAAAGAAGAAGCGCTTGAGATATTCAAAAAAGCAGAGGATAACGGATTCGTTCATCAGATTACTAATATTGACGGAGAGCAGAAGATATTCGCAATATGTAACTGTAATGTAAACGTATGCTATGCATTAAGAACGTCACAGCTATTTAATACTCCAAATATGTCGCGCTCATCATATGTTGCAAGCGTTGAGAAAGAAAATTGCGTTGCTTGTGGCAGATGTGTAGAGTACTGTCCAGCAGGTGCGGTTAAGCTTGGTCAGAAGCTATGCAAAGCGGACGGTTCGGAAGTTAAGTATCCAAAGAGTTCTATGCCTTCTCTAGAGAAGTGGGGCCCTGAGAAATGGGATATAGATTATAGAGACAATAACCGCATCAATTGCTATGAAACTGGAACGGCTCCATGTAAAACGGCCTGCCCTGCGCATATTGCAGTTCAGGGTTATTTAAGACTTGCGGCACAAGGAAAATATAAGGAAGCTCTGGAGTTAATAAAGAGAGAGAACCCATTTCCAGCGGTTTGCGGTAGAATTTGCAACAGAAGATGTGAAGATGCATGTACGAGAGGGACTATCGATCAGGCGGTAGCAATTGATGAAGTGAAGAGGTTTATCGCACAGCAAGATCTTGACAGCGACAGAAGATATGTCCCTGATAAGGTTATACCTAAGGTGTGTGGGGAGTTTGAGGAAAAGATTGCCATAATTGGTGGCGGGCCAGCTGGTTTAAGTTGCGCATATTATTTAGCTATAAAGGGATACAGTCCAACAATATTCGAGAAGGAACGCAGAATGGGTGGAATGCTTACCAATGGAATTCCTAGTTTTAGACTTGAAAAGGATGTTGTAGAGGCAGAAATCGATGTGCTAAAAGAACTTGGTGTTCAATTTAGATGTGGAGTTGAAGTAGGTAGGGATATCACGATTCCAGAGCTAAGGGAGCAAGGTTTCAAAGGATTCTACTTAGCTGTTGGGCTGCAGTCTGGCGGAGAGCTAGATATCAGTGGAGCTGATGCAAATGGCATAATATCTGGTATCGATTTTATGCGCAGGGTTAATCTCGGCGATGCAACTGAACTAAAAGGACGAGTGGTTGTTATCGGTGGTGGTAATATCGCTTGCGATGTTGCTAGGACAGCCATAAGACTTGGTGCAGATGCCGTGGATATGTATTCCCTTGAAGAATATGAAAAGATGCCTTGCGGTGAAGAGGATAGAAGTGAGTGTGAACGTGATGGAATAACGATTCATGGTGGATGGGGACCAATCTCTATTTCAAAAAATGAAGATAATTGTGAAGCAATATCGTTTAGAAAATGCCTCAGAGTGAGAGATGACGAAGGCAGATTTGCTCCAAGGTTTGATGATAATGATCGTGTGACTGTTAGATGTACCACCGTAATTTACTGTATAGGTCAAAAGGTAGAGTGGGGATCGATACTTGAAGGTACTGATGTTGAACTTAATGCAAATGGGACGGTAAAGGCGGATTCAGTTACATATCAGACGGACGAACCGGATATCTTTGTTGGAGGCGATGTTTACACTGGTCAGAAGTTCGCTATTGATGCGATTGCAGCAGGTAAAGAAGGGGCTGTGTCTCTTCATAGATTTGTACAGCCACGATCAAGCCTTACGATAGGGAGAGATCGCAGAAGCTTTGTTGAATTTAATAAAAAAGATATGAGCGTAAACGAAGAGTCATTCGATAATTCACCAAGAGAGAGAATTGGATATAATGAGGCACTGGCAAGGACGTTTAAAGATGAGAGAATCTCCTTTACCGAAGAGCAGGTCAAGAAGGAAACTTCAAGATGTTTATCATGTGGAGCCTCAATCGTAGACGAGAACAAGTGTATCGGATGCGGTGTATGTACTACAAAGTGTGGATTTGACGCAATTAAGCTACATCGTGAGCATCCAGAATGTTCCAATATGGTACCTAGCGAAGAAAAGATGAAACACATAATCCCATACGCAATTAAACAGGCAGTGAGAGTAAAGGTTGCAGGAAAGAAAGGTTAAATTCCATGCATGAACTTGGAGTGGTATTTCATATTATCGATGAATTGAAAGTTGTTGCAGAAGACAACAATGTGACCAGGTTTTCTAAAGTCGTCCTTGAACTTGGAGAGGTATCTTCTGTAATACCTTCATATCTTGAGGATTGCTGGAAATGGGCATCTGCAAAACATGAATTTGTTTCAAATGCGGAGCTCTTGATTGAAACTATTCCGGCAGTTACTTACTGTGAGACATGTGCTCGTGAATATTCAACCGTAAAGCATGGACGTACTTGCCCATATTGTGGGAGTGGGAATACTTATTTGATACGCGGGAATGAATTTATGATTAAGGAAGTAGAAGTACCAGAGGTTTAGAGATGGATAAAGTAAAGGTAATTGAAGTAAGGGAAAGCGTTTTTGCAAATAACGATAGAGAGGCGGATAGGGTACGAGAGAAACTAAAATCTAAGAAGACATGTTTAATAAATCTAATGTCATCACCTGGTGCTGGTAAGACCACTACTCTTCGCAGGTTAATTGGTGATTTGAGTACTGAAATTTCAATTGGGGTAATGGAGGCAGACATCGATTCTACTGTAGATGCGGAGGCTATCGCTGAAACTGGAGCAAAGGCTATACAGATACATACAGGTGGGATGTGTCACCTTGACGCTGGAATGACTGAGCAAGGGCTTGATGAGATAGGATATGAAGAGTTTGATCTGTTGGTACTCGAAAATGTTGGCAACCTAGTATGTCCTGCGGAGTTCGATACCGGTGCCGCTTTCAATATGTCGATTTTATCTGTTCCAGAAGGCCATGATAAACCACTTAAATACCCTCTCATGTACGAGGTGTGTAAAGCACTCGTTATTAATAAGGTTGATGTGTTGCCGTATTTTGATTTTGATATGGAAAAATTAATGGAATATGCAACAATGAGAAATCCAAGCATCAAGATATTCCCCGTTTCTGCTAAGACTGGAGAAGGCTTTGAAGAGCTCGAGGCATGGCTGAAATCTGAAGTAGCAATGTGGAATTCATAAAAAACAGCAGCCCTCAGGATATCACATGTGGGCTGCTATTTTTATTTCTGATTGTGAAGCTATCTCTCTATATGCTCGTTAATAATGTCTATATAGCGATCAAGCCTCGGTAATAGTAGTTTTTGAATAATCTTTTCAAACCTATTACGCGTAGGTATCGCAAATACAAATGTCACAGCTATTAATAAAGCTCCTACTATATAGCATATTATAGCAAGTGGTAACATTTCTGTAATAATCTGAGCCATGATACCTATCAGGAAAAGAAGACCACTCTCAACAAACAAAAATATTGGTAGTGGAGCCTTATATCCTCTGGGCTCAGCTTCATATGATAGGTTTGAAGTTCCACCGGACGTCGAAACGATATCGAATTTTAAAGTTTTTATGTTGATCAATAAACCGGAAAGATTTCTACCTTCGGGAGTTTTTTGCAGAGTCTTTATCGCTTTACGATCTAAAGAATAACTTTGAGGGTTGTCTACCCCTTTGTATGAAAGGAGTCCCTTAAGAGCGATTTGAACGACTTCGGCTGGAGCGTTAATATTTACATTCCCTTTTAATATATTCATTATATATTACTCCTTAAACTTTGATTGCTAAGCAGAGCTTTAATTATCCTTCTTTTCGCTATACATTAGCCAGATGATAAACGCTATTTCAGCGATTGAAGCTAATACGCCTAAAATCAGAGCTAGGCTTCCGATTACAAGGATAAAAATGCAGATTAATACTCCAAATATATCCAGGAGCATAGGAATCAAGTAGAGCGCTTGTCTTATCTTTATATCAAAATTATCATTTAAATCAGCTGCGTTATTTAAGCATAGTGCTAATACCGTAACGGATGCGATCAATAATAATATAAAGACAAATCCCATGAACATCAGCTTGAATAGCGTAGTTATATCCTGATAGAAGAAGTAACTATTACCGACTACGATGTCATTTGATATGGATGTTCCTAGGGTAAGATAAAGCACGATACGTATTACTGCGAAACAAATGTATGCTATTAACGATCGTTTAATTGACTTTTCTAGCTTTTCTTTCGAATAAAACTTAGTCTCTATGTTTTTCATATCTCTTTTTTGCAAATATCTCTTCAGTTCTAATAAATCGCGTTTAAGCTATGATTATGCTTCGGTGTTATCCGAAGTGCTATTGTCTTCAGACTTAACTTCGTAATCGACATCGACAGGTGCAGCTTCAGTTTCTTGTTCAGCTGGTACAGCCTCTACCTTCTGTACAGGTGCAGCCTGAGTAGAATTATCATTATCAGAAGACTTCTTAAGTTCTGCAACTGCGCCAAAATCAAGGTTGCTTTCAAAGTTGCTCTCGCCCTGCAGCTTTCTGAACTGGGTGATCGATACTCCGCAGAGAATCCATGTGATAATTCCAAGTACGAGTCCGAGTAATGCGAGTATACCGGCTATAACAGCTCCGACGATGAGCAGTATAAATCCGGTGTTCTTACCATGGTTCTTGGTCATAAGTACTGCTGAGCAAATGGTAACTACCAATGATACGATGAAGAGACCGATAAGTGTGGCTCTCTGTAAAGTGAACATCTCCATGTAATAACCGCTTAATCCGAAATTAGATGTTAGATACGAGTTAGTAATTTTAATTACTATAAACGCTACTACTGTGGCGATTATGAGTACGCTGTTGAGAATTATACCTTTCTTTGCAATGCTCTGTTCTGTCATAACTATTCCTTTCTTAACAAAAAAATATCTACTAAATTGTAACATATTTGAGCAAATGCACATAGTTTTTAATCTACATTCTGTGTGTTATAATGTAAATTAATCATGAGGGTTACGGTCATTTGAAATTCGAACCGAGAAAGGGAGGTTATTAATGGCACTTGTAACAACAACAGAGATGTTTAAGAAAGCATACGATGGAGGATATGCTATCGGAGCTTTTAATGTTAATAATATGGAAATTGTACAGGGAATCACCGAAGCTTGTAAGGAGGAGAATTCACCTGTGATACTTCAGGTGTCAAAGGGTGCTCGCTCTTATGCTAGCCATACTTATCTCATGAAGCTCGTTGAGGCAGCGGTTATGGATTGTCCTGACATTCCAATTGCACTTCACCTTGATCACGGTCCGGACTTCGAGACTTGTAAGTCATGCATAGATGGTGGGTTTACTTCTGTAATGATTGACGCTTCTTCAAGACCATTTGAAGAGAATATTGAAATTACTAAGCAGGTTGTGGATTATGCGCATAAGTATGGCGTTGTAGTTGAAGCTGAGCTTGGCACACTTGCAGGCATTGAAGACGATGTGGTTGTTTCAGCGGAAGATTCATCATATACTCGACCTGAAGAGGTTGAGGAGTTTGTGCGTAGGACCGGCTGTGATTCACTTGCAATTGCTATAGGAACGAGTCATGGAGCATTTAAGTTTAAACCGGGTACTAAGCCACAGCTAAGATTTGACGTGCTTCGCGAGTGCGAGAAGAAGCTGCCAGGATTCCCAATAGTACTTCATGGAGCATCGTCTGTTCCACAGGAGTATGTGCACATGATAAATACTTACGGTGGAGCGATGAAGGATGCGATAGGTGTTCCGGAGGATCAACTAAGAGAAGCTGCTCGTTCGGCAGTATGCAAGATTAATATAGATTCAGATCTTAGACTAGCGATGACAGGCTCAGTTAGGAAGCATCTTGTTGAGTGCCCTGCAGATTTTGACCCTAGGCAGTATCTGAAGCCTGCAAGAGCTAATATCAAGGAGCTTGTAAGGCACAAGATTGTAAATGTTCTTGGCTGTTCAGGAAAAGCGCTATAATACTTGAAAAATATCATTTTACGAGGTTAAGAGCATTGCGCAGAGCGCAATGCTCTACTATTATAGACATATGAAAAAAATAATTACATTTGTTTAAGAGGTTTAGATGAAAATAATTTATTTTGACTGCGCGACTGGTATCAGTGGCAATATGGCTATTGGAGCACTTTTAGAGATCTGTGATGGTGAGCAATATTTGAGAGATGAGCTCGCCAAGCTTGGAGTTCCAGGATATCAATTAAATGTAATTAAGAGGGATTCTCATGGAATTGACGGAACATATGTTGAGGTATTAGAGGCTAATACAGGAATACCAGTTGATGCAATACATGATGGGAACAAGAATGTAGGTAGCAGTGCTACTCTGGGGCTCCATCACGGACATACCCATAGTCATCATCACGAGCTTGATTCCAGCCCAGAACACCACTCTCATGGTCACTATCACGACCATGAACATGACCACTCTTTAGACAATCACTGTCATAATCATCAAGATGACAACGATAATAATCACAATCACAATCATGTTCATAGGACATATGCTGATATTAAGCAAATAATAGAAGGCAGTGGAATTACAGAAGCTGCAAAGGAACTTTCTAGATCCATGTTTCAGAAAGTTGCAGCTGCTGAAGCGGCAGTTCATGGTAAGCCGATAGATGAGGTTCATTTCCACGAGGTTGGGGCTATTGATTCGATAGTTGACATTGTCAGTGTAGCGATTTTGATGGATTACATAAATCCAGACAGAGTTATATCAAGTGTTGTTTCTGACGGATACGGCACGATTAAGTGTGCGCATGGGGTGCTAAGCGTTCCAGTGCCGGCAACATCGATGATGTATAAAAATGAAAAGATTAGATTTAAGCAAATCGAAGTTCCAACGGAACTCGTAACACCTACGGGAGCAGCGATTATATCTACTTTTGCCGAGTCATATGGTCTGATGCCGGAGATGAATCTAAATAAAATAGGTATCGGAGTTGGCAGCCGCAATATCGGTGGACCTAATACACTTAGGGTTTTTCTCGGAGAAGATGTAACAGCAGATGGCGAGACTCAGAATGATGATATCATAGTTATAAACTCCAATATCGATGATTCAAGTGGCGAGGACCTCGGATATGTGCTCGAGAAACTTATGGATGCAGGTGCTCTTGATGTTTCATATTCTCCAATCTTTATGAAGAAAAATAGACCTGCGTATAGGCTCGAAGTTATATGTAGGGCCGAAACTAGAGAGAAACTCAGCGAAATCATCTTTGATGAAACAACTACAATCGGTGTTAGATATTATCCCGTGCAGCGTGAGGAACTTACGAGGGTTAGAACTCTGGTGGATACTGAGCTAGGGCAGATTGAAGCAAAGCAGGTCTCGACGCCATCTGGGCACACGTACACATATCCGGAGTACGAGAGCATGAAGGCTATAGCTTCAGAGCTTGGGATATCTATAAAGTCAGTGCGAGCTGCATTTGAGAAGGGATTGAGAGATTGATGTATAAAGCTGCAATTTTTGATATGGATGGAACTATTCTTGATACCATAACGGATCTCAAGGACAGCACCAATCATGCGCTTAAAGTAAACGGGCATAGATGTGATTACAATGTGAGAGACGCAGCAAGATTTTTTGGTAGCGGAGTAAAGGTTGCCATGGCTAGGGCGCTAGCGACTGAAGCTGGATACAGCGACGATGAGGTTGATCTCATAGGTGTCGAGACATCCTATGAGGGTGACGAAGCTGAGCTAGTAGCGGTAATTAACTCATTTGAGGAATGGTACCCTGATCATTGTGATGAGAAGACGAAGCCTTTTGAAGGCGTGATCGAAGCGATTAATTATTTGAGGAGTAAAGGGATAAGGACAGCAGTAGTGTCCAACAAGATGCATGAGGCTGCGGTGATTCTTGCTGATAGATACTTCCCCGGAATTTTCGAATATGTTCAGGGTGTAGATGACAAAATCAGGAGGAAGCCTAATCCAGACGCAACACTTAGGATACTTGAACTCATGGGTATTGACCAAGATGAGGCAGTGTATATAGGCGATACCGAGGTAGATATCAAAACTGCACATAATGCAGGGTTAAAATGCATAAGTGTCGATTGGGGATTTAGAAACAGAAAGTTTTTAGAGAGTGCTAGAGCTAACCTGATTTGCTCCGACATGGAGGCACTGGTTGCAGCTATTACTAAATAGCATATATTGCTGATAATTTATGGAGGAAAATGTGGGAGCGACTAAGCTGAATTGCACCGGAGAGTGTATGTTTGTCGTAAATAAAAAGGTGTCTAGAGCTAATTCGTTTAATTTTGTTTGCGACTATGTTCTCATTGGAGATGATAAGGGACCAATAGATGGAGCGCGAATCAACGCTAACGAACAGCTTTACGCAGTGTTATTTTACGAAAAGCGCTATTTTATATCTCTTATTGTAAAGAAGCCAACACCATATGCCATTTCTCTAGTGTTCCGGAATAGGGCGGATTACGATGATGTGCTTGCGCTGCTCGAAATGACTGCTAATGAAACTAGATTTAGCCGCCAGGATTTCAAGATTTCTAGCTATGCGAACAGGATTATTGATAAGCTTCGAGATGGAGTAGAGCTTGCTATTATGGATGCCGTCGATAAATCCAATGTCACGGTCTGTCCAGAGTGCGGTGTTGAGGTGCAACCTGGAGCTTTGTACTGCATGGAGTGCGGGGCTGAGCTCTAAATATAGAATCATATATGACGATACTAATCGTATATAAAATCTACACTGATGGGATATAGGAGTGCTGCGTAAGGTTTATAGAGAGGAGACTTAAGTGGATAAAGATACAATGATGATGGAGACTTGTCATGCTAGTGACACTAGAATTACTGAAGAAATCGATAAGGATATGAGTGATTTGGCTGAGCAGCTCCTAGAAGATTATAAGCAGGATCGTGACATCGATGCCATTAGAATGTATGAACTACCTGAGCAGAAAGCCATTAAGGAAATCATTCGTGAGCTGATGATGGTGCTTCTTCCAGGATATTATCGTGAGAAATCTTATCGAACTTATAGTGTAGATAAGAAAATTCTTGTCATTCTAGAAGATGTGATGTTCATGATGACTAAACAGATAGAAAAAGCCTTACTTCATAGACCAGAGTTTGAAGATGCATGCATAGCGATTAGGCAGGATGAGGCTAAGAAAATTGTAAAATTGTTTTTTAAGCAGATTCCTAAGATCAGAGAATTTCTTAATACTGATATAATTGCCACATATGACGGAGATCCTGCGGCAAACAGCAAGGATGAAATCGTTCTCGCGTACCCGGGGCTTTATGCTACAGCTATTTATAGGCTTGCTCATGAGCTTCATGAACTGGATGTTCCGCTAATTCCAAGGATTATGACTGAGTATGCGCACAGAAAAACCGGTGTGGATATCCATCCAGGAGCAACGATTGGAAAATACTTCTGTATGGACCATGCAACGGGCGTAGTAATAGGATCAACCTCCGTAATCGGCGAACACGTTAAGGTATATCAAGGGGTTACCATAGGTGCTCTTTCTACAAAGGCGGGTCAAAAGCTTCATGGAACAAAGAGGCATCCAACAATTGAGGACAATGTTACACTGTACTCTGGAGCATCCGTACTAGGTGGAAATACTGTAATCGGAGAGGGTGCTGTAATCGGAGGAAATGCATTCGTAACAAAGTCCGTAGATCCTCATACGACTGTAACAATTAAGACTCTTGAAATGGTTTATGACAAGCAGTCGCACAAGGCGGGGCAGGAGAAAGAACGTAAGCAGGACGAGTGGTTTTACGTGATTTAACCAGATTTATTTATAAGAGAAAATTTTTAGGAGGGAGCATGAGTAAGCAGCTGACACTTGGGATATTGGCACATGTTGATGCGGGTAAGACTACGCTCAGTGAAGCCATGCTCTATACCGCTGGAACAATAAGAAAACTAGGACGAGTCGACAATGGCGACTCGTTCTTCGACAATTATGAGGTTGAAAAAAATCGCGGGATTACTGTTTTCTCAAAGCAAGCGAGACTAAACTGGAATGATAGTCAAATCACCATACTCGATACACCTGGTCATGATGATTTTTCGGCTGAAATGGAGAGAGTTCTCGATGTAATAGACTATGCATTACTAGTTGTTAGTGGCGTAGATGGACCTCAAAGCCATACAGAGACAGTCTGGAGGCTACTCAGAACACGAAAAATTCCGACGTTTGTATTCATCAATAAGATGGATCTTGCTATCGCTGATAGGCACGAACAGATCAGCCGCATCAAGGGCAGACTTGGTGAAGGATTCGTCGATTTTAGTGTAGGTAATAACGACGAAGATTTTATAGATGGTGTAACATTTTATTCTCCGGAGCTTGCGGAGGATTTTTTGAACAATCTTAAATTGTCGGAAGAAGGTGTCCGAAGGGCAATCCGAGAGTGCCAGATATTTCCGTGCTTATTCGGATCAGCTCTCCACCAAGATGGGGTAGATAAATTGCTCGATGTAATATCGACATACACCTGCGGCTTTGATGAACTTAGAGGAGGAACCTCATCAGATGATAAAATGGGGGCGCTGGTCTATAAGATAGCCCGTGATCAAAGGGATGAGCGAATCTCATTTATACGAGTAATGCAAGGTGTACTTCACCTAAAGGATAACGTCGCAGTCAGAACTGAAAGCGGTGAACTACTGCATGAAAAGATCAATCAGATAAGAATTTACTCCGGTCAGAAATATACGATGGTAGATTCAGCATCTCCTGGCGATATATGCGCAATAACTGGTGTAAACTCATCAAGAGCAGGCGGGGGAATAGGAGCACTTGCGGAGGATGAGACGAGAAACGGGATAATTGAACCATACCTTTCTTATATAATCATTCCAGAAGAACGCGTGGAGCAAAACAAGTTTGTAGCGGATATGAGAGTGCTCGAAGAAGAAGACCCAAAGCTGCATATTTCCGTAGAGCAGGGTCTCCGTGGTGTTAATATCAGGCTTATGGGCGAGGTTCAGCAAGAGATTCTTGAAACTCAGATAATGAACAGGTTTGGATATAGAGTGCGCTTTGAGGCAGGAAATATAATCTATAAGGAGACTGTAATAGAGGCAGCTGAAGGCATTGGTCACTTCGAACCACTTAAGCATTATGCTGAAGTACATCTAATTATTAGACCAGGTGAGCGCGGAAGTGGTATCGTCACAGATAGCATTATTCCAGAGGATGTTTTAAGTAGAAATTGGCAAAATTTAATATTATCGCATCTAGATGAGAGGGTATTTCGTGGCGTGCTGATTGGAGCCCCGCTCACAGATGTGCGCATTACATTAGCTGCGGGAAAAGCTCATGAAAAACACACTGAAGGGGGAGATTTTAGGCAGGCCACTTATAGAGCGGTTAGAAATGGACTTCTGCGTGGTAATTGCCGGATACTAGAACCTTGGTTTAGCTTTGAGATAAAACTGCCTAGTGCTAATATTGGAATGGCTATGACCGATATAGGAAATGCTTCCGGGTCGTTTAGTGAGCCAATTATTGATGGTGATATGTCTACTTTGAAAGGGAAAGCGCCTGCAGTATCATTAATTGACTATCAGAGAAAGCTTACTTCTTACACAGGTGGTAGAGGGCATATTAGCTGCATGCTAATTGGATATGACTTTTGTCATAATGAATCAGAAGTTATTGAGGAGTCCAAGTACGAACAAGATAAGGATGAAACAGAAACAGGAGATTCAATATTCTGTTATCACGGGGCTGGGAGGACTGTCAAATGGGATGAGGTTCAAGACTATATGCATCTGCCCTTTGTTCTCGAGGAAGAAAAGGATTCTGGTTTAAGCGAAGATTCCGCTAGAGCTGAAACAATGGCGGCTGGCCGCAAACTAGCGAGCGATGCAGAGCTGCTGGCGATATTTGAGAGGACGTACGGAAAAATTTCAAATGGAACTCTAGTAAAGCATAAGACAAAACCGAAAGAGTCCGAATATCGAGCTATGGAGCAGCAGAAGCGTTCACTTCATAGACTTGAAAGAATTGGAAAGCCAGATACTCACTTCGTTATAGATGGCTATAACCTTATAAATGCTGATGAGCATATGAAAGAACTTTCTAAGGCTGATATTGGGGCGGCCAGGGATCATCTGATAAATATTCTTGCGAATTATCGCGGATATCTAGGATGCAAGATGACTATCGTCTTTGATGCGTACAGAGTGCCATACAGCTTTGGAAGAAAATATAAAGTAAGTGATACCGAAGTCGTGTATACTAAGGAAAATGAGACAGCAGATGCATATATCGCTGAGCTTACAAAAGAGATTGGTAAGCGAGAAAGTATTACGGTGGTATCATCTGATGCACTAGTTCAAGAGATGTCGCTAGGACACGGCGCTCTCAGGATATCATCTCGGGAATTCCTTCTTGATATCGAAACAGCTCTGCAGGAGATTAGGGAGTTCCTCGATGAAAATAGATAGGAAAATTGATTAGAAGAATAGAATTAACATTATAGTTACAAAATATTAGACATAATTGTAAGGCTAGAAGTAAAGAGGCAGAAAGGGACTATTGATGGAGAAATATTTGGGATGCCACCTATCGTCTTCGGATGGGTTTGAAGCGATGGGAAAAGCTGCACTATCAATTGGTGCAAATACATTTGCGTTTTTTACTAGAAATCCACGTGGTGGAAAGGCGAAGGCAATAGATGAAGCCGATGCACAGGCTTTGATGAAGCTGATGGATGAGCATAACTTCGGAAAGCTTGTAGCCCATGCACCGTACACGCTAAATCCATGCTCGGGTAAGGAAAGCGTGAGGGAATTTGCACGAACATGCATGCTAGAAGATCTAAAGCGAATGGAATATTTGCCAGGAAACTACTATAATTTCCATCCTGGCAGTCACGTTGGCCAAGGCAGTGAACTGGGAATACAGATGATTGTTGATACGCTTAACCACGTGATGTGGGAGGACCAGCATACAGTAGTGCTACTCGAGACAATGGCTGGCAAGGGTAGTGAAATAGGTAAGAATTTTGAAGAGCTTCGTCAGATTATCGATGGCGTAAAAATCAAAGACAAGATAGGTGTTTGCCTTGATACATGCCATATAAGTGATGCGGGATATGATGTAAAGAACGACTTCGCTGGAGTGCTGGAAGAGTTCGATAGAATTATAGGGCTAGATAGACTATGTGCGCTACATATCAATGATAGCAAGAATCCTATGGGGGCAGCAAAGGATAGACATGAGAAGATTGGTGACGGAGAAATAGGTCTTGATGCGATGCTGTCAGTAGTTAATAATCCACATATTATAGGGCTTCCATGCATCCTCGAGACTCCGCAGGAAGACCTCGAAGGCTATGCAAGAGAGATTGAGACACTTAGATGAAATATTACGAAATAAAAATTGCAGTATCGGAGCTCGGAATTGAACCGATGCTGGCAGCGCTTATCTGTGAAGGTATAGAGACTGCAGAAGTAAACGATCCAGCAGATGCTCTATTTATGAATGATCAACTTGGTGAGACAGATTATCTAGCACCAGAGGATTTTAAAAGGGAGAGTAGCAAGTCGCCAAGCATTGTAGTATATGCAGCGGATGATATGACAGCTGATAGTACTATTAATGCGGTGAAGAAGGCGGCCAAAATAGTTAGAGAAAATGCAGAAAAAGGTCTATTCGGCACTGTTACTGATCTCGGCACATTGAAGGTAACGGTCAATATCAGGGGCGACGAAGAGTGGAAAGACCGTTGGAAGGAATTTCTTAAACCAGCTGCACTTGGATTTAGCTACATAGCTGCCCCTCCATGGGTAGATATTGCTGACTATTCAAAGGAATTTGAACCTGATAGAGAGATTATACGCATAAATCCAGGCATGGCCTTTGGAACTGGTCTTCATGAGACCACTTCGCTATCAGCAGATTTGCTAGAATCGTATATCAATGAGGGCGATAAGGTTCTAGACGTAGGCTGCGGCACAGGCATATTATCTACATTAGCTAGTAAGCTCGGAGCTAGTGAAGTGCTAGGTATAGACATAGATGATGAGGCAGTGGCAGCTTCGATAGAAAATAGCGAGGCTAATGACGTACATAATGTGGTCATTAAAAAGGCTGATTTGACAGAAGGAGTGGACTTTAAGGCCGATATAGTAGTAGCCAACCTTCTTACAAATCTTGTCATTCGTCTCACGGGTGATATCCGTAATCACCTCGATAGTGGCGGAAGATACATAATGTCTGGTATACTAACTACTCAGCAGGATAAGGTGATTGCAGCACTTAAGGAGAACGGTTTTGAAATGCTAGCAGTTGCTGAACTAGGAGAATGGTGTGCCATCGCAGCTGAACTAATATAAAAGGGGTTTTGGGAGGAGAATAAAATGCCAATTAAAGTACCAAATAATTTACCGGCGATAGAGACGCTTACTAATGAAAACGTGTTCGTAATGACGGATACGCGTGCCATGACGCAGGATATGCGTCCGCTTCACATACTTCTTCTCAACCTCATGCCGACAAAGATTGACACTGAAACGCAGATTACGCGTATGCTCAGTAACACACCACTGCAGGTGGAACTCGAGCTTCTGCAGACCGCAACACATAAACCTCACGTTACTTCTCAGGAGCATATGCTGGCATTTTACAAGACGTTCAGCGACGTAAAGAATGAATATTACGATGGAATGATTATCACAGGTGCTCCGATAGAGCTACTTGAGTTTGAAGAGGTTAATTACTGGGAAGAACTCTGTGAGATAATGGAATGGTCTAAAACTCATGTTCACAGTACATTTCACATATGCTGGGGAGCTCAGGCAGGGCTTTACTATCACTATGGAATAAATAAGAAAAGACTTCCAAAGAAGCTATCAGGAGTATACAAGCATACACTTAAAACTAAACGCAGCATGCTATTTAGAGGTTTTGATGATGAATTCTATGTTCCCCAATCCAGGAATACAACTGTAGATGAGGAGGACATCGATAATACTCCAGGAATTACTGTTCTTTCCACCTCAGAAGAAGGCGGTGTTTTCTGCGTTAAGTCAGATAATGATAGACAGATTTTCGTTACGGGGCACACTGAGTATGATTGGAATACACTCCTTAAGGAGTATGTAAGAGACAAGGAAGCAGGTATTAATCCGGAGATTCCTGCAAATTATTTCCCTGATGATGACGATTCGAAAACACCTGTGGTTCGCTGGAGGTCTTCCGGGAGCCTTCTGTTCTCAAATTGGCTGAACTATTTTGTATATCAGTCAACTCCGTACGATATAAAGCTCATACATAACGAGGATCTTGCCCCTGCGCTTAGAAACAACTCTGAACTAACAGTAGCGAAGTTTGGAGGATCGTCACTTGCAACGGCAGAGCGCATTAGAAATGCTGCGGAAGTAGTACGTCAAAATAAAGCACGACGCTACGTAGTCGTTTCGGCACCAGGAGTTCATGACGATGAAAAGATTAAGATTACAGATCTTCTGATTTCTGCTCACGAAAACCCAGATGAATTCGATACCAAGATGACTCAGGCCCGAAATCGATTCAAGAACCTTGCAATTGGACTAGGTTCAGAGATTAATATCGATGAGATCTTTGATAAGATAATTGAAAATTATAAGGATTCTAGGTGCCGAGATTATCTCATCAGCAGAGGGGAGTTCATAACTGCCCAGCTTATGGCTGAACAGCTTCAGTATGATTTTGTAGACGCAGCTGAAGTTATTAAGTTTGATGACACGGGGAAGCTGCTTGATGATGCGACGAGAAAAAACATCGAGAAGCTTATTAAAAATCATAAGAGAATAGTATTTCCTGGATTCTATGGTTCAAATGAAACGGGGGAAGTTGTGACCTTCTCGAGAGGTGGATCAGACATCACTGGCGCGATTATAGCATCAGCGGCAAAGGCTGATTTATATGAGAATTGGACAGATGTGCCTGGACTACTGATGGCGGATCCTCGCATTGTGAAACATCCGCTCAGTGTTCCTGTAATTATATACAAAGAACTTAGGGAGCTTGCGCTCAGAGGCGCTGAAGTTCTCCACGAAGATGCCGTTAGACCTGTGAGCCAGTGCGGAATTCCAATCAATATCAAGAGTACACTAGAGCCAGAAAAGCCTGGCACTCTCATAGTTAAGAATGCTGACTCATACGAGAACCGCCTTGAAATTTCCAGTATAACCGGTAAGAAGGGATACTCTTCAATTCTCATCGAGCGAGAAAAACTAAATGACAATCCAAAGTATCGTGAGAGAATACAGAATATCCTCGATGAGTTTAACATCACCGTTGAAAGTGAGCAGCTTGGGCTCGACTCGTTCTCGGTCATCGTCGGTTCAGAAAGTGTAGCTAACTGTGAGGAAGAGCTAACGGAGAGGCTAAGAAGCGCAACTGATGCTGATGAGATCACTATCTCCACGGGTATTGCAGCGATAGCTGTAGTTGGGAGGAATATTTCAGGAGAAGTTTCTGTTGCGATGAAGATATTTGAAGCATTATCCAGTGCTCATGTTAATGTAAGGTTCATCGATCATGCACCAGAGCGTATCAGCGTGCAAGTAGGTGTATCGGAATCCGATTATCAGAGAGCTATTAGAGCTATATACAATGCCTTCGTTGTGAAAGCATAATGCGAAGAAAATTAGATGCTAACTAAATCGTTATCTGAAGTGAATGAACTTCAGATAACGGTTGGAAAGCGTCTTTTTTGTTATTATCAAGAATTTTTTCTAAATAACAATAAATTGTAACATCTGTTACGGAGATTAGATGCATTTAATGTATAATGTATATACAATAAAAAGTAGATTAAACACAATATGACGGCCACAACATCGGCGGATTATGAAAAAAGATAAGATTAATTTAAAGGAGGAAATAGAAATGGCTGAAAAAGTATTAGATATGAAGAAAAATGTACACGATCTGGCTACAGAATACCCAGAGGTGATAGATATCATGATTGAGCTCGGATTTAAGGATATCTCTAATCCAGTTGCTCTTAATACCATGGGAAGGGTGATGACAATTCCAAAGGGATCACAGATTAAGGGAATAGACCTGGATTCAATTGTATCTCTGTTTGAAGAAAAGGGGTTTGAGGTTATAAATGTTCCTGAGCTAAAGAAGAAGGAAACAGCTAAAACCCCTGGGGCTAAAGAAGAATCATCAAAGCCGGCATTCGATATCAATAAACTAAATATTCCTGATTTTGCAAAGGCTTACATCAGAGAAGACGGAACTGTGGATGTAGATAAAGTACCTGATTTCGTAAAGAACTTTCTAGATGCTGATGGAAGAATCGATCCAAGCAAACTCCCATCTTTTACATCAGGTAGTGATGCGAAGCGTGGAGAAGAACCTGCATCTGAGGAAACTAATAAGCCTAAGAATGCTAGTGAGAGAGAGGTTCTGCTTCGTAGCTACATAGAGAGACTTACTAAGGGCGAGGATCTAGAGACTGTAAGAAAAGAGTTCGTACAGAACTTCAAAGAAGTTGATGCCCTTGAAATTGCTAATGCGGAGCAGCATCTCATAAAAAGCGGAGTTCCTTACCAGGAGGTTCAGAAGCTTTGTGATGTGCATTCCGCACTATTCCACGGCTCAACTAAGCAGGAAAAGATTATGAATGCTGAGAAAGCCGTTGCAGCATCAAAAGAAGCTGCTCAGAGAAGAATGAATGGCGCAAATGATCGAAAAGCGGCGGAAATTAAGGCTCAGACGCTTATCGCTGAACCTGGACATCCGTTAAATGTGCTGACTCTCGAGAACGAGGGAATTGCTGAACAGATTGCAGTAATTAACAAGCTATTTGAGGAAGGTGCGGACCGTTCTGTAATTACCGATGAACTAAACAAACTTCGTGATGTCTCTATTCACTATGCAAAGAAAGGCGACATAATCTACACGATACTTAAGAGTAGATACGATGTAACAGGCCCATCTGATGTAATGTGGACAGTCGATGATGAAATCAGAGATGAACTAAGACATGTTACCGATGGAACATTATCCGATGAGGAGTGGATAGAGAGATCCCAGGCAGTTGTTAAGCGAGCAGATGAGATGATCTATAAGGAGTCAAACATCCTGTTCCCAATCTGCGTACAGTTCTTCAAAGATGAAGAGTGGGAAGAAGTAGGGCGTGATCTCAAGGAATATGATTACTGTCTACTCAAGGAAGAACCGGCTGAATGGGATAAAGCTTCTAAGGAGGATTATACGCATAGAGCAGCTAAAGAAGGTAAGAATGGGGCTACTGCAAATGATGGAGACATCATATTCGCGAGTGGACACATGACTCAGTACCAGCTTGAGGCGATGTTAAATACCATTCCTCTCGAGTTAACATTTGTAGATCACGTGGATATGAACAGATACTACAATGATAACGGTGAGAAGAAACTATTCAAGAGACCAATAAGCTCGCTCGATAGAGAGGTGTATACTTGCCATCCACCAACGATTGAGCCGATGGTTCGCAGCATAATATCTTCATTTAAATCAGGTGCGCAAGACAAGGTAGAGGTATGGATGAATAAAGGCGGAAGCGATGTCCTCGTGAGCTACAGGGCTGTTCGAGACGCGAATGGTGAATATGTAGGAACTCTTGAATGCGTACAGGTGATGGACGAAATCATGGAACACTACAAGGAGAAGTTCCAGTAAGAATTTATATAAAAACTACACATGCCATACCGGATATTTTATGATAATATAGTATCCACTATATTATTTAGAACAGAAGGATTGGGAAAGCACGTATGGTATCAAAGCTAAGAACAGCTTTTAAGAATATTAAGGTGATAGTCGTTACTGAATTGCTACTCATGGTAGTGATGGTATCGACTATTGTCGTTAAAGCAGATGCTATAAATGACCGACGTGTTGTGACTAAGTATCTAAACGTGGCCACGCTCAGGACAATTAGCTCTGATAATAAATCAAGCGAATCGACTGGTATGAAGGCGACAATCACTAATGCTGAGACCGAGCGGAATATCAAGGTGGCAGAGGACAAGCGGGTGAGTGTAATTTCATTTGCGAGGCAGTTTATCGGTAAGCCGTATGTGCTCGGTGGGAAGAGCCTCACCAACGGATGTGATTGTGCTTCATTCATAACACTTGTATATAAGGAGTATGGTTACAACTGGAAGATGGGTTCGGTTAATACGCTCTATGATAATTGCGGTGGTACACTTGTGTCAGTAGATGATATGAAGCCAGGGGATATAATTTTCTTTGGCAGAGGTACTAGGAGACTTCACGTTGCAATGTATGCGGGAAATGGCCGCGTTGTACACGCTATGGATCCAGCACATGATATTTGTGAGATTGATCTCTATAAGCCAGGTACTAAGAATACCTATAGCGGCAAGAGTATATTGGCAGTTAAGAGGATAATTAACTAGAATTTTACTGAGTGTGTGAAGTCAGGGCTAAAAATGAAACCATTGTATGATGAGCAGGTGTGCAGTTTTCTGCACTATCTTATTAAAAAAACGACTCCTTTTGTAATATTGGGAGTCGTTTACTATATTTGGCTGAGGATGACTCATTTGTACATTCCTTGCATCTTTAGATCAATAACCGGTTATAGGTGTCCGTGCTGTGGTACGACAACCATGTGTGTAAGCATACTGAGATTTAGGTTTGGCGATGCTTTCTATGCCAACCCGTTCATCTTCACAACTATCCCATTTATACTGTTTGAGATAGTGTATAACGTATATCTGAGCTATACCGAAAAGCGCATGCCGCTGTGGAATAAGGCTCTGCTCGGGGTTTACTGCTCTGCGCTACTAATCTTTGCGATTATAAGAGATTTCATGTGAAAGGCTCTGCATACAAACGTGAGTATGACGATTTAGCGAGAGATGGTAGACGATAGAGACCTTCTGGTTACAAAACAATAAAAATGCGCTCCTTTTGGGGCGCATTTTGTGTTTATATATCCTCTTATTTGTTGTAAGCCATTCTGTATATCTTCTTAAAATCATCCCGATACAGAACCTTTGCAGCACCGACTTTTCCGCCGACAGCTTTCTCGCATTTCTCAGCAAGTTCCTCTATAACTTCATCTGTTAGCTCAAATCCAAAATCCTTTAGAGATACAGGCATTCCTATACTTTTAAAGAAGTCCTCGGTTCTCGCTATGCCTTCGAGTGCGACTTCACGGCAATCACCAGAATCCTCGACATTCCATACATTTGTCGCAAACTGCTTAAATCTAGGGAGACAGTCGTCTAAAACGTATCTAGCCCAGCTTCCCCAAATTGCGGCAAGTCCTGCGCCATGTGCTACGTCGAACATGCCACTAATCTCATGTTCAATTCGGTGGGTAGCAAAATCGTCACCACCATTACCGCATCCTGTAAGACCATTATGAGACAAACTACCAGCCCACATTACCTCGGCGCGTGCTTCGTAGTTCTTCGGATCTTCTACTAGTATCAATGCATTTTTTATTACTGTACGGAGCAGTGCTTCGGCAATCCCGTCAGTTAGTTCCATATTTCCTGCTGACGTAAAATACCTTTCCATCGTATGCATCATGATATCTGTGAAGCCGCATGCTGTCTGGAAGTCTGGAAGAGTCATCGTTAGCTCTGGGTTTAGTATAGCGAATTTAGGTCTAACCATGTTATTGCTATAGCCGCGCTTGATGCCTCCGTCTTCGTTAGTGATTACAGAAGAATTGCTCATCTCACTACCTGCAGCTGCGATTGTAAGTACAACCCCTACTGGGAGTGCGGACTCTGGAGTTCTCTTTCTATCATATAAATCCCATACATCGAAATCAGCTGCTGCGCCATATGCTATTGCCTTCGCAGAGTCTATTACGCTACCACCACCAACAGCGAGTATGAAATCTACACCTTTAGATTTCGCAAGTTCGATGCCTTCATAAACGAGAGACAGCCTTGGATTAGCGACCACGCCTCCAAGTTCTATGTAATCTATACATGCGTTCTCTAGCGAAGATTTGATTTTGCCAAGCAGGCCAGTGCGAATCACGCTACCACTTCCGTAGTGAAGGAGAACACGGTTACATTTTGATGATTTGAGTAGAGAGCTCACCTCTGATTCAGTTCCCCTGCCAAATACAATGTGCGTAGGTGCATACCAATCGAAGTTATTCATAATATGTATTTCCTCCATATATGGCACAATATCTTGTGCTCGTATGTGCAAATGAAGTACAAAAAATATGCATAAATTATTTTTCGTATTTTAGTAAATACTAGCACAGAAGGCTTGAAACTTCTACCTCGCAGGCTTAAAATTGTATAAAATAATATAGTATAAAACTGATTGACTAACCCCACTATATGGGATATAATGACAGGGCGTCAAACAAGATATAGTGTTTGGCGTTAAAAAGTGTATTAATTAATTTTAAGAGAATTAACTCACATAAATCAATATGTTCGGGTATTCGGTTAAGGAGAGACAATGAATGTTATCAAGAGAAATGGCTCAGAAGTAACTTTTGACAAAGCCAAGATTGAAAATGCAATTATCAAAGCAAATAATTCCGTTGAAGAAGCCGTTAGACTTACACCTATTCAGATTAAGAGAATCACTGACAGCGTAATTCTATCCTGTGAAGACCTTGGTCGTTCACCTGCAGTAGAAGAAATTCAGGATATGGTGGAAGAGCATATCATGCAGCACGGAGCGTATGAGGTTGCAAAGGCATATATCACATACAGATATACAAGATCCCTCGTTCGTCAGTCCAACACAACAGATGACAAGATTCTTTCGCTTATCGAGCTTAACAACGAGGAAGCTAAGCAGGAGAACTCCAATAAGAATCCTATTATCAATTCAACTCAGAGAGACTATATGGCTGGGGAGGTAAGCAAGGATCTCACTAGAAGAATCCTTCTTCCAGAGGAAATCTCTGCTGCACACGATGCTGGAATCATCCATTTCCACGATTCCGACTACTTTGCACAGAAGGAGCATAACTGTGACCTTATCGACCTAGAGGATATGCTGCAGAACGGAACTGTAATCAGCGAGACTCTTATCGAGAAGCCACATAGCTTCTACACAGCATGTAACATAACAACTCAGATTATCGCTCAGGTTGCTTCTAATCAGTACGGTGGACAGTCCTTTTCACTAGCTCATCTAGCTCCGTTTGTTGATGTAAGCAGACAGAAAATCAGAACTAAGGTTGAGAAGGAATTCAAGGATGCAGGTATCGAGACAACGCAGGAAGCCCTTAATAAGGTTGTTGAGGATAGACTAAGAGACGAGATTAAGAGTGGTATCCAGACTATCCAGTACCAGCTCATCACACTGATGACTTGTAACGGACAGGCTCCATTCGTAACTATGTTCATGCACCTTGAGGAGGCTCCAGAGGGAAGAACTAGAGATGACCTAGCTCTCTGCATCGAAGAGGTTCTTAAGCAGAGAATGCAGGGCGTTAAGAACGAGAAGGGTGTATGGATTACACCAGCATTCCCTAAGCTAATCTACGTGCTTGATGATTGCAACATCAGAGAGGATGCCCCTTATTGGCACCTGACAGAGATCGCTGCAGAGTGCACATCTAAGAGACTCGTTCCTGACTACATCTCGGCTAAGGTTATGAGAGAGCTCAAGAAGGGTAACGTGTATACTTGTATGGGATGCAGATCATTCCTAACAGTTGAAGAGTCACAGAAGAACGCTGATGGAAGCTACAAGTTCTACGGAAGGTTCAACCAGGGTGTTGTAACAATCAATCTAGTTGACGTAGCTTGCTCATCGTATGGAAATATGGACAAGTTCTGGGAAATTCTCGATGAGAGACTTGAGCTTTGCCACCGCGCGCTAAGACTTCGTCACGAGAGACTACTCGGAACACCTTCAGACGTTGCACCTATCCTTTGGCAGTACGGAGCGATTGCTAGACTCAAGAAAGGTGAGACTATCGACAAACTGCTTTATAACGGATATTCGACTATCTCCCTAGGATACGCTGGACTTTGCGAGATGTGTTACCGCATGGTAGGCAAGAGCCATACAACTGATGAGGGTAGAGAATTTGCACTAAAGGTTATGCAGAGACTCAACGACAAGTGTGCTGAATGGAAGGCTGCTGAGAATATCAGCTACTCCGTATATGGCACACCGATGGAATCAACAACTTATAAGTTCGCTAAGGCGCTACAGAGAAGATTTGGAGTAATCCCTCACGTTACAGATAAGAACTACATAACTAACAGCTATCATGTTCATGTTGAAGAGGAAATCGATGCATTCCAGAAGTTGAAGTTTGAATCAGATTTCCAGAAGCTATCTCCAGGTGGAGCTATCAGCTACGTTGAAGTTCCTAACATGCAGGATAATATCCCGGCTATACTTGAGGTTATGAAGTATATCCATGAGAATATCATGTATGCTGAACTCAATACGAAGAGCGACTTCTGCGAAGAGTGCGGATACAGTGGTGAGATTAAAATCGTTGAAGATGCTGAAGGCAAGCTTGTATGGGAGTGCCCTAACTGCGGAAATCGCAATCAGGACAAGATGTCTGTAGCGAGAAGGACTTGCGGATACATCGGAACACAGTTCTGGAATCAGGGAAGAACTCAGGAAATCAAGGATAGAGTTCTACACCTATAAGAGAAAATTAATATGAGGAGACGACATTTGAGAAGCAAGAAGTGTAGTGAGGTTCACGCTATAAATGTAGATGGAGAAACTCTAATCTACACCTTAGAGCGCAAGAATGTGAGAAATATCAACTTGCGAATCAGACCTGATGCTTCGATATACGTCTCAGCACCTCATAGAGTGCCCTTAGCTGAGATTGAAAAATTCATGATCAGCAAGGGCTCTTTTATTGTCGATACACTTGAACGAATCATGGCGGCCAAGGCCGACAGATCGAGGTATGATGACGGGGATAAAGCTTATTTCTTAGGCAGACCACTCGAGGTGAAGTTATCGCAAGGGCCGAGAGTTAATGTATGTATAGATGGTGATTTCCTTCTCATACAGATGCCAGAACCAAATAATGTTTCTGCTCGCATAGAGTTAGTGAAACGGTGGTATAGAAGGCAGGCAATCGATGTATTTATGAGTGTTTTGCATGATGTATATGATGAATTTAGATTTGTTTATCAGGTCCCTTTCCCGCATGTAACTATTAGACAGATGAAATCACGATGGGGGTCTTGCCGCCCTGATTTAGGCAAGATAACCCTAAATCTTCTGCTTGTGACTGCATCATATGAGGATCTGAGATATGTAGTGGTGCACGAGCTAGCCCATTTTATTGAGGCGAATCATTCGAAAGCATTTTGGGACGTTGTAAGACGATTTGAACCGAATTACAAGGACAGAAGACGAAGTCTTTGTAAGCTTCCGACTAAATGGTAGATTCCTCACAAAGTATGATTTTTAAAGCTTATAATAGTACTAGTTATACGATATAATTGTATTAACAAAATGAAGAGAGAGTAAGAAAGTGTATTACGGAGAGATTAAAGATTGTGATATAGCCAATGGAATTGGTGTAAGAGTCAGTCTGTTCGTGTCAGGCTGTACAAATAGATGTCCTGGCTGTTTTCAGCCACAGACATGGGACTTTAATTACGGACAAGAATTCACCAAGGAGACTGAAGACAGGATTATTGAGATGCTTAAGCCTGACTATATAACAGGTCTCACAGTTCTTGGGGGAGAGCCGTTCGAGCCAGAAAATCAGGTTGCACTTGTGCCGTTCCTTAAACGTGTGAAAGAGAGTTATCCTGATAAAACGATTTGGTCATTTTCAGGATTTGTGCTCGAAGATCTCATGAGAGAAGGGACGCATTGTCACACAGAAGTGACTATGGATATGCTTAATATGATTGATGTACTAATCGACGGGAGATTCGAACAAGAACTTAAGAACATTCAGCTGAGATTTAGAGGATCAGAAAATCAAAGGCTGATAGATATGAATAAGACTAGAAAAGAAGGAAAGGTTGTGCTCTGGGACGAATAAACGCATAGGGGGCTAGCCGCATGAGTGTTTCAAAGACATTTGCAACATATGAGAAAAAGGAGCAGGTCAAAAATAGCATTGGGCGTTTGATGATAGCTGTCATAGCTATCGCAGCTGAAGTGCTGTTTATTGCTATGCTCATAAGTAGCTTAAATGAAAAATACACCATACTAGCAACAATTTTCCGAATCATCGCTCTAGCTATCGTCATAGCCATCTCGACAAAATCTGCGAGTGCATCTGTTAAGCTACCGTGGGTGGTTCTCATTATGCTTAATCCAATCATAGGAGTTACAATATATTTTATGGTTGGATTTTCTGGATCGACTCGAAAGATGAGGATGAGGTTTCTAAATGTTGATAATGAGTTGTTCCCGCTCCTTAATGGTGACAAAGAGGTTCTAGAGGAGATAGGAGATAGGGATCTAGGCGTTGCTAATGTTTTTAGATATATCTCTCATAAAGCCTTATTCCCCGCTTACAGCGATTCAAACATAGAGTTCTACGGAGAGGCTAGAGCAGCACTTACAGCACAGAAAGAAGCCATGAGGAAGGCGGAACATTTCATATTCATGGAATATCACGCTATCGAAGATTCCGCGGCATTTGCTGGAATAAAGGAAATTCTAGCAGAAAAGGCAGCAGAAGGTGTTGAGGTTAGAATCATTTACGACGATGTCGGGAGTGTTGGGTTTATCGATAGTAGCTTTATAAAACGTCTTAATGATTTAGGTATTAAATGCAGGGTATTCAACCCGGTTGTACCGATTGCCAATGTTTTTCTGAACAACCGTGATCACCGCAAGATTACAGTTGTAGATGGGAAGATTGGGTTTACAGGTGGATACAATCTTGCAAACGAGTATTTTAAGCTAACCAGACCATATGGGGATTGGAAAGATTCTGGTGTGCGAATTGAAGGAAATGCTGTGCATAATCTAACTGTGATGTTTCTGGAAATTTGGAATGCAACTAAGACTCACGATACAAAAGACGTGAGCTACTTAAAATACATTCCGGATGTTAAACTGGAGAGCCAGGAGAAAGGCAGCTTTATTCAGCCTTATGGGGATACCCCGCTTGATCATGAGCATGTTGGGGAAAACGTCTATCTCAATATTATAAACAACGCCGATGAGTATGTGTGGTTTATGACTCCTTATCTCATTATCACAGATGAGATGAATAAGGCGTTGACACTTGCTGCGTCGAGAGGGGTTGATGTAAGAATAATTACTCCAGGAATCCCAGATAAACGCGCTACATATGCTGTGACAAGGTCGTATTATTCGAGGCTTGTAAGAGACGGGGTTAGGATTTATGAGTACACTCCAGGTTTCTGCCATGCAAAACAATGCGTCGCTGATGATGAGATAGCTACTTGCGGAACAATTAATCTTGATTACAGAAGTTTCTTTCACCACTTTGAAAATGGTGTATTGATGTATAACTGCAGAGCTGTCTATGATATAAAGGCAGATTTTGATGAAACTCTTACAAAATGTGTAGAAGTGACAGATAGATATGTAGATGGAAAGAAATCTTTAAATATATTTAGACAAACTCTGAGGCTCTTCGCGGTACTGATGTAGAATGTCTAGATGCAATTAAAAGCGGTTAGGTAAACTCGATATGCGCTCTTAAACTAGTGTCATATCAATCCTAACCGCTTTTTTTAATACAAGCACAGTGTCTGAATCATTCAGATCTATGATTCCTTTACAAATTCATTTATCAGAGCCTTTATAACCTCTACACCGGTCTCCATGCCCTCTACAGTTATATGCTCATAAGGACCGTGGAATGCGTGTCCACCAGTACCGAGGTTTGGACAAGGTAGACCCATGAAGCTGAGGTTAGCACCATCTGTGCCGCCTCTTACTGGAATAACTAGCGGATCAACACCCGCTACTTTACAAGCGTTCTTGGCGTTTTCAATAGCATCTGGGCACTTTTCAAGAACTTCAGCCATATTTCTATACTGTTCTTTAATCTCGAGTCTTACGGTTCCTTCTCCGTATTTCTCGTTAAGAAACTTTTCGGCCATTTTCATTGTATCCTGTCTGTTTGCGAACTTAGATGCATCATGATCTCTGATGATATATGTCATATTCGCATCGCTTACAGTTCCGTTTACCGATATTAGGTGATAGAAGCCTTCGTGGTCTTCGGTTCGCTCAGGGCGTTCAGCAGCAGGAAGCAGGGAATCAAATTCCATTGCAACGAGTGAAGCGTTAATCATAACATCCTTCGCTGAACCAGGATGAACATTTTCACCCTTGAAATAAACCTTTGCTGTAGCAGCATTGAAGGTCTCATATTGAACTTCACCCTCGGTTGAACCGTCTAGCGTATATCCGTATTTTGCATCAAATCTTGCAACATCGAAGTGCGCGGTACCTCTGCCAATTTCCTCATCAGGCGTAAATGCTATTGAAATAGGACCATGTTCGAATTCATTTATGTGTTCAACTACGGTCATAATCTCGGCAATTCCAGCTTTGTCATCAGCACCGAGCACTGTTGTTCCGTCTGTAGTTATCAAGGTACGTCCTTTGAGGTCATTGAGATGAGGGAAAACCTCCGGGTCAAGGACAAGTCCGCTGTCGCCGAGTTTAACCACTCCTCCATCGTAATTCTCTATAATCTGTGGATTTGCATCGTGATCGCAATAGTCGCTCACTGTATCCATATGTGAGCAAAAACCAATCGCTGTTACATGTTCTTTTCCTGGGGTAGCTGGTATGTGCCCGTACACGTAACAATATTCATCACATGCCGCATCTTCGACACCTAGTTCTTTGAGCTCGTCAACTAATGCGTGTGCCAATGAAAATTGGCACTGGCTTGAAGGGGATGTTTCGCTATTTTCGTCACTTGGGGTGCGATACGAAACGTATTTTAATAATCTTTCATGTGCTTTCATCGAAGGCCTCCTTATGAAACCAAATCAAAACGTAAATAATATAATCTATATTATCACAGACGCGATATTGTTCCAAATATTTAGATACCTAGGAGGTTGACAAAAGGGTAACAAGTTGACAATAAGAATACAAATATAATAAAAATTTCACCTAGAATATTCCCTGAAATCTTGACAATTTCCGCTATCTGATGATATATTACTTTATTGTACATAGTTATTTTTTTAGACTATTTACTATGGTTATGCTTTAAGTTTTTGGCGAGTTTTAGACTAAAGAAAGGGTTGCGAGTGACCTATAGGTGCTCGACAAGGTGGATTATGAGAAATGCTTCCAAGGTGGGACTAGAAGTACTTCAAATGGTTGTCGGAAATGCATTAAGTGCTTTTGCTATTGCCTGTTTTGCTTTGCCATATGGGATGGTGGTTTCAGGTTTAGCAGGTGTTGGCCGCATGACCAATTATTACTTTGGCCTAAGCGTGTCAGGAACGGTTCTTGTGATTAACGTCATACTTTTTGTAATTGGAACATGGGCTCTTGGCAAAAAGTTTGCAGCGTCTATCGTACTAGGAACAGTATTATTTCCAGTATTTTTGGGAATATTTCAGAAGGCGACGGTGCTTCATCATCTTGTAGATGATCCGCTTCTAGCAGCTATCTGTGCTGGTGTTATCGATGGAATAGGGCTGGGGTTAATCCTAAGGGTTGGTGGATCAACAGGTGGAATAGACGTGCCACCGCTGATTCTAAATAGAAAATTTGGTGTTAAAATTGCACCGATTATGTATGCCATTGACTTTGCAATCTTCATGATGCAGATTCCGGTAACGAAGACAAACGGAGTAATCCTAGGAATTCTGTACGCGCTGATTTATAGCGTGTGCATGAACAAGATGATACTGCTCGGTCAAGGTGGTGTACAGCTCATGATTTTCACAAAGAAAATCAAAGAAATCAACGAGAAGATACTACAGCTAGGGTTTGGTACGACAATTATGCATGCAACAGGTGGATATCTACAGTCTGAACAGGACTTGGTGTACTGTGTAGTTGGTAGTAGAAATCTCAATAAAGTAAAACAGGCAGCTCTCGCAATAGACGAAAATGCATTTATCACTATAACCAATGTTAGCGAAGTAAATGGAAATGGATTTACTACATGGTTTAGTGATGAGGATTACGTGCCTAAGGTTGCAGAGCGTCGTCAAGGAATTGATCTTACGCAAAAAGAGGAGTGAAACAAGATATGACTCAGGAAGAACGTTTAGATATATTAGCACAGGTTGCTTCTGGAATCGCTAAGCTTATGGGTAGCGATACAGAAGTTGTACTCCATGATCTTACTAAAAGAGAAATAGTGTTCATGCATAACAACAATATCACCGGTAGAGAGAGAAGCTATAGGATTAACCCCGGTGTGTATGATGTTATCAATAACCTAGCTGATGGCGAGGGACACCTCATCGGTTATGCGAGCAAGTCAGCACATGGCAAGAAGCTTCGCGCATCTCACTTCATGTTTATGGATGAAGAAAACAATCCAGCAGCTATGATTTGTATAAATCAGGATCCATCAAAAGTTCAGGATATTATCAACTACCTTAGCGAATCTATTAAGATTCATGATGTTGAGGAGCCAACTGCGGATGATTCGGTATATTCTATAAATGACGAAGATTATATTCAGAATGTGATGAAGGATACTATAATTAAGTCGATAAAACAGTTTGATCCTAACCAAATTAATACTAAGGAAGGTAAGATTAAGCTATTGACTAAGTTCAAGTTTCAGGGCTTATTCTCTGTAAAGGAAGCTGTTCCGTTTATCTGCGAGACTTTATCTATATCTCAAGCAACTCTTTATAATTACTTGCGTGAGATAAGGGATGAAGAAGGTCGCGAACCATATAACGAACTCAAGTTAAGATAATTTGGTATCATGACTCTGTAATTAAGTGATATATGAACTTTTAATTACGTAGAATTTCATGAATAAGATTTGGGCAATCGGAGACAATCCGGTTGCTTTTTTATATATAGAGAATCTGATTAGTAATAAGTGTTAGCAACAAATTATTTATAAAAAATATGTTTATAAGCGATAAAATCATTAAATAATATAATCGAACCTAATAATGTTGTATGGGAATATGAACATGAAGTATAATGACCATATACCTATTTATTTAGATATTTGCTTTTGACACATATTGTTATATTTGTGGAGGAATGTTATGAAGAAAGATGTTGAAATTGCTCAGGAAGCGAAAATGCTTCCAATCACAGAAGTTGCAAAAGTGCTCGATATCCCGAGCGATGAACTTGAGCAATATGGAAAATACAAAGCTAAGCTTTCATATTCTTATATTAAGGAGAACATGAATAGGGAAGATGGCAAACTGGTGCTAGTTACAGCTATAAATCCTACTCCGGCAGGAGAAGGAAAGACGACCACTAACGTGGGGCTTTCTATGGCACTTAGTAGGCTTGGTAAAAAGACTGTTACAACTCTTCGCGAGCCTTCATTAGGACCTTGCTTCGGAGTTAAGGGAGGCGCAGCAGGAGGCGGTTATTCTCAGGTAGTTCCTATGGATGATATCAATCTGCATTTTACAGGTGACTTCCATGCCATTACATCCGCTCACAGTCTGCTTGCAGCGTTACTTGATAATCATATTCACCAAGGCAATAAGCTCGGAATAGTTACTAAGAGAATTGTATGGAAGCGCGTTGTTGACATGAACGATCGTGCTCTTCGTAATATCGTTATCGGGCTTGGAGGCAAGGGTGATGGCGTAACACGTGAGAACGGATTTGATATTACGGTGGCTTCTGAAATCATGGCCATACTTTGCCTTGCGTCTGATCTTGATGATCTCAAGGAAAGATTGTCAAAAATGGTTGTTGCTTACAACTACGATGGAGAGGCTGTTACGGCTGGCGACTTAGAAGCTACAGGTGCTATGGCACTACTACTCAAGGATGCCATTAAGCCTAACCTGGTTCAGACGCTAGATAACACGCCGGCATTCATTCACGGTGGACCGTTTGCAAATATCGCTCATGGCTGCAACTCCGTAGTAGCAACGAAGACTGCGCTAAAACTCGGTGACTATGTGATCACTGAAGCTGGATTTGGAGCAGATCTAGGTGCAGAAAAGTTCTTTGATATCAAGTGCAGATACGCTGGGTTAAAGCCTGACTGTGTAGTAATAGTGGCTACAGTGCGTGCTCTCAAGATGAACGGTGGCGTGGCTAAGGATAATCTCGCTGAAGAAAATTTAGATGCCCTGAGAGCTGGTTCGTCTAACCTCATAAGACACATAGAGAACGTAGCAAAGTTCGGAGTGCCATCAGTAGTAGCAATCAATAGATTTCCAACTGATACAGATGCTGAACTAGAGCTTCTCGATAAGATCTGTGAGGAGTATGGGGTAAAGGTTGTTCTGTCTGAAGTCTTCGCAAAGGGTGCTGAAGGTGGAATGGATCTCGCTGAAGAAGTAGTTAGAATCTGTGAAGAGGGTAAGGCTGACTTTAAGCCATTATATGATCTCGATTTATCAATTGAGGAGAAGATGGAAAAGATAGCGAAGGAAATTTACCGCGCAGACGGAGTGGATTTCACACCAGCAGCTAAAAAGCAGATTAAGGAGCTCACAAAGCTAGGATATGACAAGCTGCCAATCTGCGTTGCAAAGACCCAGTATTCATTCTCAGACGATGCAACGCTGCTAGGTGCACCAACAGGATTTACCATCACTGTTAGAGAACTAAGAGTATCAGCAGGAGCAGGGTTTATCGTAGCGCTTACCGGCTCAATAATGACAATGCCAGGGCTCCCTAAGGTTCCGGCTGCAAACGGTATGGATATCCTGTCCGACGGAACTATAATTGGCTTATCATAAGAAATAGTATTATTATGCACCAGATTATGGAGTTAGGCTTTTTGCCACACGTGTCTGGTGCTATAATCAATTTAGGATATTATTATTAAATATAATTATTTAATTGTTCATTCGAAAGGAGACTTTAAATGAATGTAATTCAGGAGAGACTCGCTGCACTCCGTTCTAAGATGCAGGAGCACGGTATTAATTATTACGTTGTTCCAACAGCTGATTTTCATCAGTCAGAGTATGTTGGGGAGCACTTCAAGGCAAGAAAGTTCATAACAGGATTCTCTGGTTCTGCAGGCGTTGCAGTAGTAGGGTTAGACGGAGCTTGGCTATGGGTTGATGGAAGATATTTCCTTCAGGCTGGCGAGCAGCTTCAGGGTACAACTGTTGAGCTCATGAAGATGGGTGAGCCTGGAGTTCCAACACTAGATGCATTTATAAATAGCAACCTTAAGAAAGGTGAGAAAATCGGATTTGATGGAAGAGTTGTATCCATGGATGAAGGACAGCTATATGATGAAATTGCTAAGAAGCACGAAGGATGCATCGAGTATAGCGTTGACCTAATCGATGAGATATGGACAGACAGACCACCGCTCTCCGAAAAGCCAGCATTTGAGCTTGAAGTAAAATATACTGGAAAGACCGTTGCTGAAAAGCTTGCTGATATCCGTGAGAAGATGGTAGAGGCTGAGGCAGATATGCACGTTGTTACAACGCTTGACGATATCTGCTGGACTCTGAATATCCGTGGAGATGATATCGACTTTTTCCCACTAGTTCTGTCATATGCTCTGATGGATGCAAATGAATATCACCTGTATATAGATGAGCGTAAACTAAGTGATGAGATTAAAGCTCACTTCGAAAAAGACGGAGTAGTTCTACATCCATACAATGACATTTATGAGGATATTAAGTATATCCCTGAAGATACTAAGTTGATGCTTGATGCTTCTAAGGTTAACTATGCACTATTCTGCAACATCCCTGAGTCAGTTAAGAAGATTGACATGATGAATCCAGAGATGATTTTCAAGAATGTAAAGAACCATGTTGAGCTAGAGAACATAAGAAAGGCTCAGATTAAGGACAGCATTGCCCATCTACGTCTTATGAAGTGGCTCAAGGAAAATGTTGGCAAGATTGAGATGACAGAGCTTAGCGTTGCTAATAAGCTCGACGAGTTCCGTGCTGAGCTAGGAAACTTCATCCGTCCAAGTTTCGAGCCAATTTCATCATATGGAGCTCATGCTGCGATAGTTCACTACGCACCATCTCCTGAGACAGACATTCCAGTGCTACCTAAGGGACTCCACCTAACGGATACAGGAGCAGGATTCTATGAGGGTTCAACTGATATCACTAGAACTTATGTTGTAGGTGAGATTACAGACCAAATGAAGAAGGATTTCACTCTAGTTGCTATCAGTAATCTATCTCTAGCAAATGCTAAGTTCCTATACGGCTGTAATGGTGTAATCCTCGACGCATATGCAAGGAAGCCATACTGGGATCGCCATCTAAACTTCAACCATGGAACCGGTCATGGTGTAGGATACCTTCTAAATATCCACGAGGGACCTGCTAGCTTCCGCTGGGTATACAGAAAGGGCAACCAGTGCGTAATCGATGAGGGTATGGTTATCACCGATGAGCCAGGAATATACATCGAAGGTTCTCACGGAGTTCGTCTAGAGAATGAGCTTCTCTGTGTGCTAGATGAAGTTAATGAATACGGCAAGTTCCTCAAGTTTGAGCCAATAACTCTAGTTCCATTTGACCTAGATGCTATTGATCCAGATTTCATGACACCTGAAGAGCGCAAGCAGCTTAATAACTACCATAAGCATGTATATGAGGTTATCGCTCCATACCTAGAAGAGGATGAGAGAGAGTACCTTGCTAAGTATACAAGAGAGGTTTAAGCACAATTAATATAATATCTTAGTATAGATAAAGTAAAGAGCGACCCATCCAGTTTACTGGATGGGTCTTTTAATGATAAAATATGGGCAGCTATTTTTGACCTGAATATGCATGCAAGTTGGATAGTAAGAGCTGAAGAGGTATTAGGAGTAAATCAAATGATTAATATATTCATTTTAGAAGATGAGATACTGCAGCAATCACGAATCGACAATATAATCAGGGAAGTGATTGACCAGAAAGATTTGAAGTGCAAAACTCCAGAAATTTTTAGCAGTCCGAAGCAGATGCTAGATAATATCTCAGAATTCGGTTCCCATCAACTGTTTTTCCTTGATATCGAGATTAAGGGAGAAGAACAGAAGGGACTGGATATTGCTAAGGAAATTCGTAGCCGAGATCCTAATGCGACAATCGTATTTGTAACAACGCATACAGAGTTTATGCCTGTTACGTTTAAATATAAAGTAGCTGCGCTAGATTTTATCGATAAAGCACTTGATGAAGAGTTATTCAAAGAGCGAGTGTGCTCGGCTATCGAGTACACTATCTGCAAGGTTGGATCAAACATAGCTCAAGATTCGTTCGCTATTGAAACATCCATGGCACGTGTACAGGTACCGTTTAATAATATATTGTATTTCGAGACTTCTCCGATGATCCACAAAGTAATTTTGCATACTAAAGATGAACGTATGGAGTTTTATGGTAGCATCGCTGATGTTGAGAAGGCTGATAGTCGCCTCTACCGCTGTCACCGATCATTTGTAGTTAATCCTGATAATATAATTAAGATAGATAAGGAGAGCAAGATTGCTCTGTTTGAAAATGGAGAGAGCTGTCTGATATCAAGGATGAAGTACAGAGGTCTTCTTGAAAAACTCAATTATTAGATATTAAGGTGTTTATAGAGATATGTTATTAAAAATTTTTAGTATTGCGCTTAAGATACTCTTAACAATGCTTTTATACAGTCAGGTAAGTGAGAAAAAGTTTAAGCCGTATTGGTATATGATTTTTCCGCTGGTTTACGTTGTGATTTTTATGTTATGCCCACCAGCTGGATACTTCGGATACTTTTTTATATTTGTAGCATACAGCTTTTTCGCTAATCCTCATGGCAATAAGCTATTTAACCTATTTATTGGGGTTTATCCTATCGTTATATTAAGCTTGCTCGGAAGACTACTTGCGTATCACATATTCCCTCTAGTGGGAATCGCGGTTTATAACGAGGTAAATATTAGTATTTACGATTTATTGATTGATGCTCTCACATTCCCTTTCTACATTCTTATCATTAAAACTCTGAAATTAGACTTTAACGATTTGAAAAAGGGGTTTGAGCGCAACTTCTTTAACCGTATGCTACTTGTCGTGGATGTATCAATGCTTGTATACATGCTTATTATTTCAGTCCTTATGATCTTTGGTGAGAAAATATCGCATGCTGATTACTTGCGTGGTCATATCAATGATATCTATATTCTGTTATTCTTCGTGATGCTACTTTATCTAAATTCAACCTCAAAGGAAAAGCTTAAGGAGGAGATTCTTAAACAAAAGGATATTCAGCTAAGCGAACTATCGAACTATAGTCATCACATAGAGAATTTATACGGTGAGATTCGCAGCTTTCGCCATGATTACATCAATATCCTTACCAGCATAAAAGTAGGTATTGATAATAAGGATATCGATGCAATCAAGAGCGTCTATGAAGGTGTTCTCGGGGACAGTGGTAAACAACTATATAACAGCAAGTTTGATATAGCAAAACTCTCTAATATAAAAAACGATGCCGTGAAAAGTGTACTTTCTGCAAAGCTTATTGAAGCACATAGTAGAGGTGTGGAAATCGCAATTGAGATAGAAGATGCTGTATATGACTTCAAGATAGATTTGCTAGACTTTATCAAAGTGATGTCAATTCTCTGTGATAATGCAATCGAAGCGAGCTTAGAGTCAGAATTGCCAAAGCTGACAGTTGCACTGATTCTCGATGGTGAAGCGCTGATATTAGTGGTTGAAAATTCGACTGTTGATGAGAGAGTGAATATCAGCAATATATTTGAAGAAGGTTACTCAAGTAAAGGCGAGGGAAGAGGGATTGGACTTCATAATGTCAGAGAAATCCTTGCAAAGTATCCTTTTTCATCCGTATCTACTCGAAGCGCAGATTATCTGTTCTCTCAGACGATTACATTTAGAAAATAACACATAAACAAATATATTTTCATACATGAAGCCTGGATACTAAATATCCAGGCTTTTGTGCGCCTTCGATTAGTCACCTTATTAAAGTACGAATGTAGGAGCGGATGATTAACCGTTAGCGACATTTTAAGTGCCGTTCTTGACAAACATGGTTTTATCAATTGGGTATGACCTATAATGTTGTCACAAAGCAAGAATAGAAGAACGGAGGCTCATATGTTTAAAGTAAAAGAGATAGAGAAATCGTTTAAAAATAAAGAAGTTTTAAAGGGTGTTACATTTGAGATTTCAGAAGGAGATAGAGTCGCGTTGCTCGGAGGTAACGGTGCTGGCAAGAGCACTCTTCTTAAGATAATTGCTGGACAGATAGTGGCTAACTCAGGTGAAGTAGATACTAGCCTTGATTTTCAGACTGAAATAAGCATGATGCCACAAGCAGATATACTTATCGATGATTTGACAGTATTTGAAATCGTTAGTCTAAAGTGCAAAATGAATAAATTAAGCGATGTCTGTATTGAGGAACTACTCATGATGGTTGAACTTCAAGAACATCAGAAGCAGTATGTCGGAAGCTTATCTGGTGGACAGAAAAGACGTTTATCACTTTTACTGACGATACTTAATTCTCCTAAGCTTATTTTTTTAGATGAACCGACTACAGGTATGGACCTTGAATCGGTAGATAATTTTTGGAAGCTACTCGAGAATAAGAATTACACATCGGTAATTGTCACTCATGACTTCAATCAGATAGATCATTTCTTTACGAAGGTGCTCATCTTGAAGGATGGAATAATAACTGCAAATGAATCAGTGGAGTCCATCCATGATTCTGGCAGGACAATAGAACAGTATTACCGTGAGAAAATCGAAATGGAGGGCTAAAGCTATGAAGATGATACAATTAAAACAGGTTTTAAGAAATAAAAGATTCCTGCTTTTTACTATATTCGTTCCTGTTATATGGTATGTGTTTATTTCCAATGTGCAAAAGGGTGTTTTACCGAACATCGTATTCGGTATAGCAGTATTTATCGGAATCATTGGAAACAGCCTAGCAACGTTTAGTAAGCGAATCGCAACAAATATTGAGTTCTACTCATTTGAATCGAGGTTCACAAGATATGCCGTGAAAGACTACCTTCTTGATCAGATGCTCGTTCAACTTGCGTTAAATACGCTAATATTCATGGCTGTACTTGCATTCGCGGTTTCTTTTTTTAACCTCCATGTTACAACCAGTCTGGTAGTTCAGTTTCTACTCCTCACGGTTATGGGAATATATTTTAGCATTATCGGTTTTGTGCTCGGTGTGCGCGTTGATGCAAAGACACTTGATACGATTAGCTTTCCTGCTATCATCTTGGCAGCGATGACAATAATACCATTTGCTTCTCTAGGTGCAGATGGAGGATTCATCGGGGCTGTTAGCAAAATTCAGATGATTTTCCCTGGATACTATTACAGTGATATCGTAACAGCGATTTCGTCAGGGCGTCCAGTTGATTCAAAAGATGTTTTGCTATTTCTAATAGTGTTCATCTTGAACATAATTCCGCTTTACTTAATAGTTCCAAGAGTGAAAGAAATCAAGAGTAGATAGTAATTAAAACATAAAATTAATTAAAGTTATATAATCCAAAGGCTCTGTAATATTAAGAGCTTTTGGATATTTTTAATATCGAACAGAGAAACAAAATCTCTTAATACAAAATGATTGGGCGTAATGCCCAATCATTCTTCTGCATATAAGATTTTAAACTGTATTTATATAAACTTTAAGAAATATTTTTTAGAAGCAAGCTGGTGCCAAATTAAGCTATTTGCTTTATTTATTTAATATCTTTCTACCACTCACACCAAGTATTGATAGACCGATTATTGATGCAAATAACAAACCAGCGTAGATGATGATATCTGCCGAATCAGAAGTCTTTGGAACGCTCTTAAGCGCTACCTTCTTAATCTTGTTAGCTTCATTAGAACCAGGAGTTCTGTGAACAGAACCACCTGATGTAGGTGGAGTCTGAGTGTTGGTGCTAGGTGTAGATGGAGTAGGAGTGTCAGGCAGGTCAATTACATCTGCCGAAGCAAGTGTACCGGAGTATAGCATGTACTGATTAAGCAATGTTTCCTGGTAAGGGGATTTACCTGCAGTTTGATATGTGGATTTTGCATCTAACATATCGAGCCTTCCTGATGTTGTTAAATCTGGGAGCTTCGCAACATCTAGCACTCTGTACGCTTGTTCTGAACCGTCAGCTCTCTTAACTGTCACTGTTTTTACAGGGATTGTTAATCCATCTTTTACAGTATATGCATAGGAAGCCCTAGTCATGCCTGAAGTAGGTGCCTCTGTAACTTGTAAAACAACCTTTGTTGGGGTGACACTTACGGGCTTAACTTTAAGTACGAGATCTGTCAGCTTATGTACTCCGTGAGTATTTACTGGATTATAAGAAAGGGGAGTATATACATCGCGGGCATTATGAAGTGCAGCAGATTCAATACTATTAGCAAATTCAGATGCATTCGGGTTGAATTTAACAGCATTATTTCCCGTGATTTCATATGTCAACAGATCACCAACTTTGAGATGATCATTAGACTCTATATCACTAGCAATATCGAAAGTAACATCCGAAGTATCGAGAGCATTTAATTTCATGGCATCGGTGAGTGGAATCTCTCTACCTAGTGCGTCGTATACATGGTCACCACTTTGTATATTCAAGTGGTTAACGTTCACGAAGGAATAGGAATTTGAAACTTTTACTGTGTTTCCTTGATTAGAATATGGCTTTAAAACGTATGCTGGAATCGTAAGATTGTTCGAAACAACTACGTTGTTATTAACAGTTATTTTTTGTACAACTGTCTTAGGCGAATCTACGGTTGCAACTGATTCGACAGCATTTGCATAATTAAAGGTATAATGAAGTGAAGAATGACCTGTGGCATTTTCGTTAAAAACTACTTTGAATTTATAACCAACACGACTGCCGGGAACTGCATCCTCTTTATCATTATCTGAACCGGTTATCTGTTTATCTGCTTGGTTGACACCTGCATCAGTAACGATGATTTTACCTATAACTGTATTGGTTCCGCGCAGTGTAATATCTCTGTTTGCAAGATTGCCCATCGCTAAATTGTCAAAACGATATGATACGAAGTCTCCGCTATTAACAGGCCTGTTTATAGATGTATCTACAGAGACAGTATCAGTTTCTGTAAAAGTGTTGGCAGAGCTATTAATGCTTCCAGTGACTACTGCATCTTGAGAGATATCAGCTGGTGTATCTGCAAATATTGAGATTGCTGAAAAACTAAATAGCATTGCTGAAGAAACAGCAATACTCAAAAAACGTCCATAAAGTTTTCTCATATTTTATATCCTCCTAAAATTTCATACACTAACTAAAGTAACTTAACAAGTGTATTATATACCTTTTTTAAAAAAAAGTTACTTTTAGTATCGCTTTAATTATGTTTTTTAAATTATACCGAAATAGTCGGATATAGATTACATAGTATAGTCGTGACGAAAAACCAAGAAAATTGAATTAATTGAGCTTGCTGTTGTTGAAGTGTATAAATGGGAATACTAAGTATAATATTAGCTTCAATTAGATATAAAAAATGTAGCTGCTGAAATCAGCAGCTACATCAGAATTTGATGCTCTCTAGTTACTATATGATATGTTCAGTCTATATAGCTTCATTAAAGAGTATAGAGTCATATATTAATAGTGTAGATATCAGCAATATATTTAAGTCCTATTGCTCTTATGCTTCATCTTTATCCTTAACTAGCGACATTAACTTTCCGTCGAGAGCGAATAGGATGACCGTGCTTACAAATGCAATAGCAGCGATTGTTATACAAGCTTTGGAGAATGCGAACTTTCCACTGAATGCAAATGCATATACATTTCCATATAGCTTAGCTGCTGCGAATAGTCCGAGTCCCCATACTGCTGACATGATAGCTAGTAGACGGCTTGGTGAGTACTGACCGATAAATGCATTTCCTAGAGGTGAGAAGAACATCTCTCCAAGTGTTAGGAATACGAAGAAGATAACTAGAAGAAGTACTGTAGGCTTGCTATCCCCACGTACGATATCTATTACAGCGTAATAGATGTATCCGATTCCGAGGAATCCTAGTCCTAGCCCCAGCTTCTTAAAGATGCTGATATCTCCCTGTGGACGAGCTGCAAGCTTCTGCCATAGAAGAGCAGTTAGAGGTCCAGAAATAACGCAGAATAGAGCGTTTAGTGAGTCGAACCATGTTGTAGGAACAGTAAATCCGCCAACCTTCCAGTTCATATTCTCTGTCCAGTGGTAGTAGATTGGAAGATAAGCTAGATACCAGAACATCCAAAATATTATCTGAAAGGCTGAAACTAGAACGATTGCGGATACACGCTTCTTCTCGAGAAGAGTCATCTTTTGATGTGTCTTTGCCGCTGCCTTCTCTTCAGCCTCTCTCTTTAGCTCTTCTTCGGTCTTGTACATCTTAAATGGCTTCTTGCCATAGTCCTTACCCTTTAACAGCATTCCAACTGTGAACCAGATACAACCAAGAAGCATTGATATAGCAGCAAGTCTAAAGCAAGGACGGAAACCTAGAACATTACCTGATTTAAAGGTGTATTGATAAAGGATTCCAGCAACTAGCGGTCCGAAGAATGCTCCGACGTTAACGAGTGAATAGCGGATAGAATATGCTGAGTTAAGATCCTCAGGGCGTACAACTCTTCCGATAAGTGGACCAGTCTTAAATAGACCTAGACCAAATGCGACGCAGAATACCATTACATATACAAGCGTGGCATCATGTGCAACGGATCCAGAGAAATATCCGATTGCGATGATGAGCATTCCGACCGGAGTAGTATATCTAGCACCTACTAATTTATCGGTGATGAATGCTCCTAGGAAACCTGCAAGATATGAATAAGCGGTTAAATCCGCCTGCATCTTTGCGCCTGTTGTATTAGCAAGACCAAGTCCACCAGATGCAACAGCAGTGGTAACAAAAACTAGAATCAGAGAACGACCAAGATAAAATGATAGACGTTCAAAGATCTCTGTGCAGCCACAAACCCAAAACGCTATCGGGAATTTGCGCTTTCTTTCAAGTTCTGTCATGAGATACCTCCTTAATAAGGTGTGACAGCAATAACTTACGATCTCCGTCTTGACTGTACCTTGTGCAAAAGGAAAAAGTGCACATGTATCAATAATCAAAACAGGGAAGAAAACACACTATTAATATATGGAATTACAATCATATATTATAATTTAATTTTGCCATACAAGGCGTGACAAGTAAACATCTATGCAAGATAAAGGCATAATTGTAGCGCAAGAAAAAACCATCTCTTGATTGAGATGGTGGATTATATGCTTATAAAATTATATTAGAGACACTATGCCGACGGTTCTTCCTCATGATTCATCGCAGGGCACTCTGCCAAGAAGTTGTTAACATGGTTACAAATAGCTTCGTATGTCTCTTGGCTGATATCATGCTCGATTTTGCACGCATCCTCATCAGCAGTTTCCTTATCAATACCAAGCAGGTTTAAGAAACGGGAAAGCATCTTGTGCCTATCGTAAATTTTTGTAGCAATAGACATTCCAGTCTCAGTGAGGTGAATCAGACCATCATCGTCCATAGTAATGTAGCCGTTCTCTCTGAGCCTTTTGGTAGCATATGAAACGCTAGGCTTCGTAACATCGAGATGCCTTGCAATATCGATGGACTTAATGTATCCTCTCTGCTCACTAAGCATCAGCATTGTCTCTAAATAATCTTCTGAAGACTTCTGAATTTTCATGAAATATCCCTCCTTCATTTATAGTTAGATTAGCATAACGAATAGATAATATCAACATTACTGGTATATTAAATGATAAATTTAAATTTTTCTCAATTTAGTTGTTGACAATCTAATCTGATGTGGTATTATATTGATAACGATAATGATTATCAATATTAGAGGAGACTAATGATTAAGTATAGCAAGCAGCGTCAAGCGATTAAAGACCAATTATCGAATAGAGGAGATCATCCGACAGCTGAGACTCTATATTCTGAGCTTAAAACTAATATGCCTAATCTTAGTATTGCAACTGTATATAGAAATCTTAAGCAACTTGAAGGAATGGGTGAAATTTCGACAATTATCACGGATGGGGCGATGAGGTATGATTATAATGTGAAGCCCCACGCACATTTTTTCTGCAATAGATGTGGTGCTGTCCTCGATATTGATACCGATAAGGAGCAAATCGTTAAAATTGGCCAGGGTAGTTTTACTGGCTCAATAGAGGGGTGCGAGGTTAAATTTTATGGACTTTGTACCGACTGCGTGGCAAAGAGCCGTGCATAGATGATTAACAAGATGACTTTATTTTATGTATTTCAGCAATGCTGAAGAAGGGAGTATGAAAATGGCTAAGTATGTATGTCAGGTATGTGGTTACGTTCACGAGGGAGATCAGGCACCAGAGAAATGTCCTGTTTGCGGAGTTCCTGCGGAGAAGTTCAAGAAGCAGGAAGGTGAGATGTCTTGGGCAGCTGAGCATGTTGTAGGTGTTGCTCAGGGTGCTAGCGAGGACATCATGGCTGATCTAAGAGCTAACTTTGAGGGAGAGTGTAGCGAGGTAGGTATGTACCTTGCAATGGCTAGAGTTGCTCATAGAGAAGGATATCCTGAAGTTGGACTATACTACGAGAAGGCTGCTTACGAAGAGGCAGAGCACGCTGCTAAGTTCGCTGAGCTTCTAGGAGAGGTTCTAACAGACAGCACAAAGAAGAATCTACAGTTGAGAGTAGATGCTGAGAATGGTGCAACTGCTGGAAAGTTTGACCTAGCTAAGAGAGCTAAGGCTGCTAATCTAGATGCAATTCATGACACAGTTCATGAGATGGCTAGAGATGAGGCTAGACACGGTAAGGCATTTGCTGGACTTCTAAAGAGATACTTTGGCTAAATCCAATAATAAGTGCAGATACTATTCATAAAAGATATGGGGCTTATGCCCCATTTTTTAATACTTTAATTCGTTTTTCATAAGTGGTTCTTTATCATTGCGTCACCTAAAACACAAACACGATGTGTTATAATACGCGATATAAGAAAAGCAATATATCATCGATATGGTGAAGGTTAATACATAGGGGGAAAATGAGATGTACTATCGTGATGATGGTGGCCTCGGCTGCTTGATTGGAATATTTATAATGCTGATACTTTTGTCAGCGGTGATGGCTATAATTTTAAGCCCTGTTTTTTGGATTGTTGTCGGCATACTTGTGCTATTTCAGGCTATCTCGAAGAGGTTCGGAAGACGTAGATCAGATGAGTCTAAGCAATATTATTATTCGGAAACTAGGTCTTATCATAGAGATGACTCTGCTAGTAAGGAACTAGAAGATGAGTTTACCAAGGATGCGGTAGATGTAGATGTAGAGGTAATATCCGATGATAAGTAGCTGGGAATAGCCTTAATCGTGCATAATGATCAATCGCACATATATGATATTTTGATTAGTAATGTTACTAAAATAAAGGATGGTTATTTGATTGATTTAAATTTAAAAAATAACTTCGGTGATGAGATTAAAGGTTTTTCACCGAAGCTTTTTTGTATAAAATAGTAGTATCACTTCGTAGGAGGAATATTATGCAGCAGATAAAATGCCCTAAGTGTGGCGAAGTATTTCAAATAGATGAAGCCGGTTATGCAGCAATAGTTAAGCAGGTCAGAGATAGAGAATTTAATATTGAGATAAAGCGTGCTGAGGAACAGTACAAAGAGGATAAAGCTGCGGCTGTTAGCCTTGCGAAGGCTGAGACAGAAAAGAAAGTCCAAGAAATTATTTCAGATAAAGATCAGGAAATAGTAAGGCTTCGTGCTAGCATCGAGGCATATGACAAGGAGAAAGCATTAGCAGTCAATGAGGCAGTACAGCAGAAGGAATCTGAATATAGGAAGTTAGTCGATGAAAAAGAATCTGAACATCGCAAGGTAGCAGCTTCTCTAGATGAAGAAATTTCACAAAAGAAGGAACAGCTTCAAAGGCTTTCTGGCGAGCTAAAGGTTAGTGAAAAGCAGGCCGAGCTAAATATACAGGTGCTTAAGGACGAGTATGAGACTAAACTTAAGATGAAGGATGAACAAATAGATTACTACAAGGATCTCAAAGCTCGCCAATCCACGAAGATGGTTGGCGAGACACTAGAACAACACTGTGAGATAGAATTTAATAAGCTCAGAGCAACTGCATTTCAGAATGCATATTTTGAAAAGGATAACGATGCTCGCAGTGGAAGCAAGGGCGATTATATATTCAGAGAGAATGATGCGGCAGGGCTTGAGGTCGTATCTATAATGTTTGAAATGAAGAACGAGATGGATACGACAGCAACAAAGCATAAGAATGAAGATTTTTTCAAGGAACTTGACAAAGACAGAAAAGAAAAAAAGTGCGAATATGCAGTGCTCGTTTCGATGCTAGAGTCTGAGAATGAATACTACAATCAGGGGATTGTGGACGTATCGCATAGATATGAGAAGATGTATGTGATAAGACCGCAGTTCTTCATTCCGATGATATCACTGCTTCGCAACATGGGATATAACTCTCTAAAGTACAAGCAGGAACTGGAGACGATTAAGGCACAGAATGTTGATATCACCCATTTCGAGGAAGACATGGAGAATTTCAAAAGTGCTTTTGCGAGAAATTATGATCTGGCTTCTAGAAAATTCCAGGAAGCGATAGATGAGATAGATAAATCGATTAACCATCTTGAAAAGATCAAGAAGGCTTTAACTTCCTCAGAGAATAACTTGAGGCTAGCGAATAATAAAGCCGAGGATTTGACGATAAAAAAACTTACCAAAAATAACCCAACGATGCAGGAGATGTTCAAATCGCTTGAAAAGAGTGAATAAATTGTGTTAAAATACTACACTAGATTAATTAGAAAAGGAATAATGAAATGAGCAAAGGTAAGCAGAGACCACCACAATACATAAGACAGTCGAAAGGCTATCAGCAGAATTTATATAAGAAACAGATGAAAGAGCAAGATATCCAGGTTCCAAAATCTATCAATATTGAAAAGATAACAAAGATTAATAGAATTCTTGGAATTGTATGGGTTATTTTGATTTTTGCTTGCGGATTTTTCTGGACATGGATTGCAGCAGCAGTGTTGGCTGTAGCAGGTGCTGCATATATGGGCGGATTCTTCGTGTACATGACTAATTATTCCAAGAAGTATCTTGGTGCGTATAAGAAGATGGGGGTACCAAAAGAGATGTATATGAAGCAGCTTAAAAAGAATGGTACAGATGCCAAGAGCATGGAGAGAATGTCAAAGCTTTGGGATAAGATAAAGGTTAATTAATTTTATAATTAAGATTTATCTTATATATAAATAGCGCGGATTGGCGAATGTACGGATGGTGCTATTACAATTTTTTATAGGAAAAACTATTTTAAGAAGGGGATTACCCCTTCTTTTTTTATTAAAAACGCTTAGAAATTCAATTATGGGGGTCATAAAAATAAAACCATTAAAAATTATTAAATACACACTTGAAAAACAACTATAATATTTTTTTAACAAAGTTGGTTGACTATAAAATAACGAGATATATAATGAAATTGTACATAGAGACGTACATGGGAAGGAGATTATCAGATGTTTACTCTTGGGCTAGACATAGGATCAACTACATCGAAGAGCGTGATACTCGAGGATGGAAAAAAGATTGTCGCAAAGGCTCTAAGAGTTGGAGGGCTTGGTACAGCTGGTCCAGAGGAAGTCATAGCGGAGATTATGAAGGTCTCAGGACTTAATGAATCTGATATTTCATGTAGCGTTGTTACTGGTTATGGAAGAAATAAGTACGAAGGCTGTGATCTAGAAGTAAGCGAACTCACATGTCATGCACTAGGGAGTCAAATTATTTTTCCTGAAGTGAGGACTGTAATAGATATAGGCGGTCAGGACGCAAAAGTAATCTGCCTTAACGATTCAGGAAGGATGACAAACTTTGTGATGAATGATAAGTGCGCAGCTGGGACAGGTAGATTCCTAGATGTGATGGCGAACATACTAAGAGCAGATATTTCTGAATTAGAGGTATTAGCATCAAAAGCGGATAGTCCTGCTACTATCTCAAGCACATGCACAGTCTTTGCTGAATCGGAAGTGATTAGCCAGCTTGCTAATGGTGAGAGCAGAGAAAATGTGATCGCTGGAATCTGTAACAGCGTAGCCTCAAGGGTTAGTTCACTTGCGCGTAGAGCCGGAGTCAAAGAGAAGGTATGTATGTCAGGTGGCGTTGCAAAAAACGGTGCAGTAAGAGATGCGATGAGTAAAGCTCTCGAAGTTCAGATAGAGTATGATTCACTTGCACAGTATTTTGGAGCAATCGGTGCAGCTGTTTATGCTTTTAGAAGTAATAAAAAATAGATTTACTGCTCATAAGGGCAGTAAAAAATTTACCAAATGATGTTATAAAATTAACAATAATAGTGCAGATTGAGTTTAAAGTTAAGATATACAATTAAACTTTCCTAATAGATTAACAAAATAAAAGAGGAGGTATGGTTATGGCAGAGGAAATCAAAAAGCCTAAGAAGCCAATTGATCCTAATTCAGCTAAATTCAAGCTTGGGAAAATTGCTGGTGATGCATTTGCAAGTGCGATTGAAGCTAAGAAGGAAGGTATTCCAGTTGCATGGGTTTCAAGTAACTTTCCGGTAGAGATACCAGAGACTTTAGGCATCGCTACTGCATATCCTGAAAATCAGGCTGCAGGAATCGCTGCCCGTGGTGCAGGGGAGAGAATGTGTAACGTTGCAGAAGCAGATGGTTATTCGAACGATATCTGCGCATATGCGAGAGTGAGCCTCGCATACGCCAAGCTCAAGGAGTGTCCAGAGCAGGATGTAGCGATGCCAGATGTGCTTCTATGTTGCAACAATATCTGTAACTGCATGATCAAGTGGTACGAGAATCTAGCAAGGGATTTAAATATTCCGATGATTATCCTAGACATACCATTTAACCCTGATTACGAAGTATCTGACGCTGAGGTTGAATATGTTTCCGCTCAGTTCTGGGACGCAGTTCACCAGCTCGAGAAGCTATTTGGACTAAAGTGGGATGATGAAAAGTTCAAGCAGGTTACAGGTTTTAGCTGCAGAGCGAGCAGAGCTTGGCTCGATGCGACAGCACAGGCAAAATACGTACCTTCTCCATTCAATGGATTCGATCTATTAAACCACATGGCTGTAATGGTTACGGCGAGAGGTAAGGAAGAAGCAGGCGAGGCAATGGAGACACTTCTCAAGGAGTATAAGGAAAATCACCTAAATGGAACAAGTACATTTAGGGCAGAAGAGAAGTACAGAATCATGTTCGAAGGAATCGCTTGCTGGCCATATCTGAGAGCAACATCTCATGGTCTCAAAGATCGCGGCATCAACATGGTGACAACGATATATGCGGATGCTTTTGGGTTTGACTATCATTCATTCGATGAGATGATCAAGGCTTACTGCAGTGTACCAAATGCTATAAACCTCGAGAAGTCGAGAGATAAGAGAATAAAGCTTTGCAAGGACAACCACGTGGAAGGATTGCTTGTACATACCAATCGTTCATGCAAGCTGTGGAGCGGATTCATGTACGAGATGAGCAGACAGATAGGAGAGGCTTGCGATATACCAGTTACAAGCTTTGATGGAGACCAGGCAGACCCAAGGAACTTCTCTGAGGCACAATATGATACGAGAGTGCAGGGCCTTATGGAAATTATGGAGTCAAACAAAGCTGAGAAAGGAGATAAGTAGCTATGACATACAGTTCAATTAAAGAGTTTCATGAGATAGCATCATCTCCTCGCAAACAGATCGATAAATACCTTGCAGAAGGCAAGAAAATCGTGCTTACAGTTCCTTACTACACACCCGATGAAATTGTATACTCTATGGGGCTTGTTCCAATGGGAACTTGGGGCGCAGACATGGAGCTTAACAGAGCGAAGGAATACTTTCCTGCATTCATGTGCTCTATCGTGCAATCAATCCTAGAACTAGGAATCTCCGGAAAGTTCAAGGGTGCGAGCGCAATCATAATCCCGTCTCTCTGTGACACTCTCAAGACTATGGGTGAGAACTGGAAGTATGCAGTACCAGACATCAAATTCATACCTATGACCTATCCGCAGAACAGAAAGCCTGCATATGGAATCGCCTATACGAGGGCTGGATACGAAAGAGTCATTAAGGATCTTGAGGAATGTACTGGCGCGAAGTTCTCGATGTATAGGCTAGCTGAATCGAACAAGCTTTATAACGAACACAACGAAGCGATGAGACGAGTGGATGAATTACTTGCAAGACACGCAGAAGTGACGGTGCAGGAGAGAAGCGATATATTTGCAAGCGCTAACTATATGCTTGTAGAGGAACATACCGCTCTTGTAAAAAAACTTATCGCCGAGCTTGAAGCTTCCGAGGAGAGCGTAGGTAATTATCCGGTGGTTGTATCTGGAATTCTTACCGACATGACAGGATTAAGTGAAGCTTTCGATGAGATAGGAATTCATATCGTAGCAGATGATGTCTGTGCACATTCAAGGCAGTATAGAACTGATGTGCCAGATGGAGATGATCCACTACAAGCTCTCGCTGTTAAATTTGCAAACACTGACAATTGCTCAGTTCTCTATAACGTAGAAAAGCCAAGAATTCAGTGGATTATAGATATAGCGAAGGAGAGAGGCGCAAAGGGAGTTGTCGTGGTAATGACAAAGTTTTGTGATCCTGAGGAATTCGACTTCGTATGTATTAAGGAAGCTTGTGAAAAAGCGGATTTACCACTTGCCCTAGTTGAGGTTGACAGGCAGATGAAGCAGTTTGAACAGGTTAAGACTAACCTCGAAACATTCCGTGACATGTTAATGTTTTAAAACGCATCAAACATATAGA